>CAWUFA030000001.1:0-9304 GCA_963921275.4 uncultured Hormoscilla sp.
ATAAATAATAGAGTTTGCAGAGTAGAGTGGTTTGCATTTTCGTCTTTATTTGTGTTGATATGTATTTCGCTGTTCCTTTTTTTTTGTTGTCTTCTCTTTTTTCCTTTTGTGTTCCAGCTTGTTGGAGCATTCAGCGTTGTGTTACCATTACACAGCGTACATTACGGCATATTTTCATGAAATAAAGAAAAAAAATTAAAGGTTAAGTTTTATTCTTTAAGTTTTATTTATGATCATTCAATTAGATTTTTGATTCTATTGAATAAGGTATTTGATTTTATATCTACTGTACTGTAAGTAAGTGGTTGCTGTTTTAAAATTGTTACAGTACGAAACATCAACTAATTTATGTTGCTTTACAGAAAAAAAACTATCACTAGTCATGAAACAACTTTATGATGTCAGTGTTCCAATCAATATATTAAATCAAACGAGTCAGGTTTTCCTGTTTTCACATGAGAGCTTTTCATCATTATTGCAAATCAGTGTTGCTAACAACTTACCTTATTCAAATAGAATGCCCAACAATCGTCGAGCAGCCGCTTTATTGCCTTTGAACGCTCTTCTGCTTGCGGTTTGATTTCGAGTGCCAAAACGCAACTTTCGTCACAAGTTGGCGCGCTTGTTTTGAAAAAAAAAACATTCAAGCAAAAGCCTACAGCACTCGGTGTTCACAGGCGGTCACCCATTCAAGTACTAACCGAGCCCGACGTTGCTTAACTTCCCAGATCGGACGAGATGGGGTGCGTTCAACGTGGTATGGTCGCAGGCGATAGCGTTTTGCGAAAACGAGCTTTTTAAGCGAAGCAGCTTGCCTATGAGCTAGTTCTTTTGCAAAATCGACTCGAAACGAACTGATAAGCTGGCTGGCAAAGTATGGGCAGCGATTAAAAGCGACGACAATTAAGGGATAGCGCGAACGCAGTCCCCACCAACAGAAATTCTACGACCGAGTTATCCACATTTGAGATAATCGCGGGGGTCAACCCGGCCGAAGTGCAATGGTCGGGCCTCGCCCTGGGCCCACCGCCTACGTGATCACGGTGAAGACCCTCGTCAGGTAAGTATGAGTTTTTGCGCGCTTGCCACGAGCCTGATTGAAGCGCTTCAGTGGCACACCTGTGGTTACTTTTGCTTGCTGGCTTGCTCGAGCGCTTGGTAAGGGGAGAGCATGATTTTCCTGAAGGCCCTCCATCGCTCGCTCGCTCGCTCGAGCGCTTTTGAAATTTGAAGGCTGGCTCTAGAATGACGACCAGCAAGCAATCGTCGTCGTTTTGAAATGCAAAAGAAAAGATGCAAGAAAATCACTATTGAATCAATCGAGATTGAAATGAAACAACAAGCAAACCCGCCAGTGGCGAGTGTGGGCCGAGCCCGGAGGTACTGCAATACCGGGACAACCCGTGGGTGCGACAAAGCAAGCTTTCAATCGTCACCCTCTGTTCAAACATACGATTAATACAAGGGCCCAGCGATGCTGGCCGTCCCAGGTATTAAACTGAGAAGAACAGATACTACACTTGATCTTAGCTCTTGAGAGCCGAGAAGCGATTTCCAAGTACGAGAAATACGAATCAACACCACCGTTCCCCCTCTCTTTCTTAACCCTTTGAGGGATAATGTAACACATATGTTACATGATTGTTACATGTTATATCATTATGACGTAATAACCATTTTTCTGAAATTCATTGTAACTTTGTTGTTTCCAAACAATAAAGGAATTGTCTCAAATTTTATAAATTAGAATATTATGATCCTCAAAGGGTTAAACAATGCGTGCACGCACGCACCATCACCACACGTTGATATTCTAGATATATATCTTTAACCCGTTAAGTGCCGAATTAATTTTTCTCTTTTTGAGTCACAGTGCGTATTTAATCGCGCGTTTCGCATTTTTTTTCGTCTCGATTATTTTCGCAGCGGTCAAGTTTTTGCGGGGAAAGTCCCTGACTGGCAGTTTCAATTCGCGAGAGCGAAGTTTTGCGTGCAAGTCGTTTGACGAAGTATATATTGATTGCAGTTTCTGTAGCTGCTGTGCTGTAATGGTCGAGGTTAAAATCAAGGTACATGACTTTGAATCTCGTTTATTTTGAGGTCAAGTTTGATCCTGCTTGAAAGCGCCATTGGTAACCGGCAGGAAAGGAATAATACTACTATATGTCTCTTTCCGGCTGGGAACCGCTAGAAATTTTTGCTTTCATCATGTGTGCCAGAATAGGCCATAATTTGAACAGTTTTTTAGAGATATTACCGTTTGGGTCAAACTGCTGATTATTGTTGAAATGGAGAAATTTGCTCAACAGAATAAAGCGTTTTTTTTCCATGACCTCAGCAAAAAATGGGCTATATAATGATGCTCTTTTGATGAAGTAGTACGGTACTGCATTTCGGGCTTATGATTAACACCTTGCATAAGCAGCAATGCTAGAAAGATTTCTATTTCGTTGCTGTCCGTGTCAATCCACTCTTTCGAACTTGAACGCGCCATCAAGTTGGCCAAGCGTTCCACCAAAAACTGCCTGGCGTATCGATTTGTTTCTGTAGCAGTTAGGTCTACAATTTTATTGTCAAAAAAGCTAAAATGATGTTATAAATATATTCGGAAAGCTAAAAAATAAAAATGAGATATCGTAAACAGTTATTCTACAAAACCTAAATTCTCGTACTACCGTACTTATTACGTTAAAAGTTGTCCAAATGCTATTGTTGTACCTTTTAGAGCATTTAATTAATTGGTCTGAACTGATTGAATAGACCAAGCAATGAAGGTGTTCACGCAATAGAACTTTTCTAATAAAGCAAAATGCTTACTCGGTATTTTCTCACCTTGGCGCCGCCAAAAAACGAAGCGCGAAAGCGAAATAAAACGCGCAGTTTAAGGAGCTTTTGAGATAGGTCCTCGCAGCTCGTCCTTTATTTTTGAAAAAAACAGCACTTCATAGCGCTCAACTTACCTTATTCAAATAGAATGCCCAACAATCGTCGAGCAGCCGCTTTATTGCCTTTGAACGCTCTTCTGCTTGCGGTTTGATTTCGAGTGCCAAAACGCAACTTTCGTCACAAGTTGGCGCGCTTGTTTTGAAAAAAAAAACATTCAAGCAAAAGCCTACAGCACTCGGTGTTCACAGGCGGTCACCCATTCAAGTACTAACCGAGCCCGACGTTGCTTAACTTCCCAGATCGGACGAGATGGGGTGCGTTCAACGTGGTATGGTCGCAGGCGATAGCGTTTTGCGAAAATGAGCTTTTTAAGCGAAGCAGCTTGCCTATGAGCTAGTTCTTTTGCAAAATCGACTCGAAACGAACTGATAAGCTGGCTGGCAAAGTATGGGCAGCGATTAAAAGCGACGACAATTAAGGGATAGCGCGAACGCAGTCCCCACCAACAGAAATTCTACGACCGAGTTATCCACATTTGAGATAATCGCGGGGGTCAACCCGGCCGAAGTGCAATGGTCGGGCCTCGCCCTGGGCCCACCGCCTACGTGATCACGGTGAAGACCCTCGTCAGGTAAGTATGAGTTTTTGCGCGCTTGCCACGAGCCTGATTGAAGCGCTTCAGTGGCACACCTGTGGTTACTTTTGCTTGCTGGCTTGCTCGAGCGCTTGGTAAGGGGAGAGCATGATTTTCCTGAAGGCCCTCCATCGCTCGCTCGCTCGCTCGAGCGCTTTTGAAATTTGAAGGCTGGCTCTAGAATGACGACCAGCAAGCAATCGTCGTCGTTTTGAAATGCAAAAGAAAAGATGCAAGAAAATCACTATTGAATCAATCGAGATTGAAATGAAACAACAAGCAAACCCGCCAGTGGCGAGTGTGGGCCGAGCCCGGAGGTACTGCAATACCGGGACAACCCGTGGGTGCGACAAAGCAAGCTTTCAATCGTCACCCTCTGTTCAAACATACGATTAATACAAGGGCCCAGCGATGCTGGCCGTCCCAGGTATTAAACTGAGAAGAACAGATACTACACTTGATCTTAGCTCTTGAGAGCCGAGAAGCGATTTCCAAGTACGAGAAATACGAATCAACACCACCGTTCCCCCTCTCTTTCTTAACCCTTTGAGGGATAATGTAACACATATGTTACATGATTGTTACATGTTATATCATTATGACGTAATAACCATTTTTCTGAAATTCATTGTAACTTTGTTGTTTCCAAACAATAAAGGAATTGTCTCAAATTTTATAAATTAGAATATTATGATCCTCAAAGGGTTAAACAATGCGTGCACGCACGCACCATCACCACACGTTGATATTCTAGATATATATCTTTAACCCGTTAAGTGCCGAATTAATTTTTCTCTTTTTGAGTCACAGTGCGTATTTAATCGCGCGTTTCGCATTTTTTTTCGTCTCGATTATTTTCGCAGCGGTCAAGTTTTTGCGGGGAAAGTCCCTGACTGGCAGTTTCAATTCGCGAGAGCGAAGTTTTGCGTGCAAGTCGTTTGACGAAGTATATATTGATTGCAGTTTCTGTAGCTGCTGTGCTGTAATGGTCGAGGTTAAAATCAAGGTACATGACTTTGAATCTCGTTTATTTTGAGGTCAAGTTTGATCCTGCTTGAAAGCGCCATTGGTAACCGGCAGGAAAGGAATAATACTACTATATGTCTCTTTCCGGCTGGGAACCGCTAGAAATTTTTGCTTTCATCATGTGTGCCAGAATAGGCCATAATTTGAACAGTTTTTTAGAGATATTACCGTTTGGGTCAAACTGCTGATTATTGTTGAAATGGAGAAATTTGCTCAACAGAATAAAGCGTTTTTTTTCCATGACCTCAGCAAAAAATGGGCTATATAATGATGCTCTTTTGATGAAGTAGTACGGTACTGCATTTCGGGCTTATGATTAACACCTTGCATAAGCAGCAATGCTAGAAAGATTTCTATTTCGTTGCTGTCCGTGTCAATCCACTCTTTCGAACTTGAACGCGCCATCAAGTTGGCCAAGCGTTCCACCAAAAACTGCCTGGCGTATCGATTTGTTTCTGTAGCAGTTAGGTCTACAATTTTATTGTCAAAAAAGCTAAAATGATGTTATAAATATATTCGGAAAGCTAAAAAATAAAAATGAGATATCGTAAACAGTTATTCTACAAAACCTAAATTCTCGTACTACCGTACTTATTACGTTAAAAGTTGTCCAAATGCTATTGTTGTACCTTTTAGAGCATTTAATTAATTGGTCTGAACTGATTGAATAGACCAAGCAATGAAGGTGTTCACGCAATAGAACTTTTCTAATAAAGCAAAATGCTTACTCGGTATTTTCTCACCTTGGCGCCGCCAAAAAACGAAGCGCGAAAGCGAAATAAAACGCGCAGTTTAAGGAGCTTTTGAGATAGGTCCTCGCAGCTCGTCCTTTATTTTTGAAAAAAACAGCACTTCATAGCGCTCAACTTACCTTATTCAAATAGAATGCCCAACAATCGTCGAGCAGCCGCTTTATTGCCTTTGAACGCTCTTCTGCTTGCGGTTTGATTTCGAGTGCCAAAACGCAACTTTCGTCACAAGTTGGCGCGCTTGTTTTGAAAAAAAAAACATTCAAGCAAAAGCCTACAGCACTCGGTGTTCACAGGCGGTCACCCATTCAAGTACTAACCGAGCCCGACGTTGCTTAACTTCCCAGATCGGACGAGATGGGGTGCGTTCAACGTGGTATGGTCGCAGGCGATAGCGTTTTGCGAAAACGAGCTTTTTAAGCGAAGCAGCTTGCCTATGAGCTAGTTCTTTTGCAAAATCGACTCGAAACGAACTGATAAGCTGGCTGGCAAAGTATGGGCAGCGATTAAAAGCGACGACAATTAAGGGATAGCGCGAACGCAGTCCCCACCAACAGAAATTCTACGACCGAGTTATCCACATTTGAGATAATCGCGGGGGTCAACCCGGCCGAAGTGCAATGGTCGGGCCTCGCCCTGGGCCCACCGCCTACGTGATCACGGTGAAGACCCTCGTCAGGTAAGTATGAGTTTTTGCGCGCTTGCCACGAGCCTGATTGAAGCGCTTCAGTGGCACACCTGTGGTTACTTTTGCTTGCTGGCTTGCTCGAGCGCTTGGTAAGGGGAGAGCATGATTTTCCTGAAGGCCCTCCATCGCTCGCTCGCTCGCTCGAGCGCTTTTGAAATTTGAAGGCTGGCTCTAGAATGACGACCAGCAAGCAATCGTCGTCGTTTTGAAATGCAAAAGAAAAGATGCAAGAAAATCACTATTGAATCAATCGAGATTGAAATGAAACAACAAGCAAACCCGCCAGTGGCGAGTGTGGGCCGAGCCCGGAGGTACTGCAATACCGGGACAACCCGTGGGTGCGACAAAGCAAGCTTTCAATCGTCACCCTCTGTTCAAACATACGATTAATACAAGGGCCCAGCGATGCTGGCCGTCCCAGGTATTAAACTGAGAAGAACAGATACTACACTTGATCTTAGCTCTTGAGAGCCGAGAAGCGATTTCCAAGTACGAGAAATACGAATCAACACCACCGTTCCCCCTCTCTTTCTTAACCCTTTGAGGGATAATGTAACACATATGTTACATGATTGTTACATGTTATATCATTATGACGTAATAACCATTTTTCTGAAATTCATTGTAACTTTGTTGTTTCCAAACAATAAAGGAATTGTCTCAAATTTTATAAATTAGAATATTATGATCCTCAAAGGGTTAAACAATGCGTGCACGCACGCACCATCACCACACGTTGATATTCTAGATATATATCTTTAACCCGTTAAGTGCCGAATTAATTTTTCTCTTTTTGAGTCACAGTGCGTATTTAATCGCGCGTTTCGCATTTTTTTTCGTCTCGATTATTTTCGCAGCGGTCAAGTTTTTGCGGGGAAAGTCCCTGACTGGCAGTTTCAATTCGCGAGAGCGAAGTTTTGCGTGCAAGTCGTTTGACGAAGTATATATTGATTGCAGTTTCTGTAGCTGCTGTGCTGTAATGGTCGAGGTTAAAATCAAGGTACATGACTTTGAATCTCGTTTATTTTGAGGTCAAGTTTGATCCTGCTTGAAAGCGCCATTGGTAACCGGCAGGAAAGGAATAATACTACTATATGTCTCTTTCCGGCTGGGAACCGCTAGAAATTTTTGCTTTCATCATGTGTGCCAGAATAGGCCATAATTTGAACAGTTTTTTAGAGATATTACCGTTTGGGTCAAACTGCTGATTATTGTTGAAATGGAGAAATTTGCTCAACAGAATAAAGCGTTTTTTTTCCATGACCTCAGCAAAAAATGGGCTATATAATGATGCTCTTTTGATGAAGTAGTACGGTACTGCATTTCGGGCTTATGATTAACACCTTGCATAAGCAGCAATGCTAGAAAGATTTCTATTTCGTTGCTGTCCGTGTCAATCCACTCTTTCGAACTTGAACGCGCCATCAAGTTGGCCAAGCGTTCCACCAAAAACTGCCTGGCGTATCGATTTGTTTCTGTAGCAGTTAGGTCTACAATTTTATTGTCAAAAAAGCTAAAATGATGTTATAAATATATTCGGAAAGCTAAAAAATAAAAATGAGATATCGTAAACAGTTATTCTACAAAACCTAAATTCTCGTACTACCGTACTTATTACGTTAAAAGTTGTCCAAATGCTATTGTTGTACCTTTTAGAGCATTTAATTAATTGGTCTGAACTGATTGAATAGACCAAGCAATGAAGGTGTTCACGCAATAGAACTTTTCTAATAAAGCAAAATGCTTACTCGGTATTTTCTCACCTTGGCGCCGCCAAAAAACGAAGCGCGAAAGCGAAATAAAACGCGCAGTTTAAGGAGCTTTTGAGATAGGTCCTCGCAGCTCGTCCTTTATTTTTGAAAAAAACAGCACTTCATAGCGCTCAACTTACCTTATTCAAATAGAATGCCCAACAATCGTCGAGCAGCCGCTTTATTGCCTTTGAACGCTCTTCTGCTTGCGGTTTGATTTCGAGTGCCAAAACGCAACTTTCGTCACAAGTTGGCGCGCTTGTTTTGAAAAAAAAAACATTCAAGCAAAAGCCTACAGCACTCGGTGTTCACAGGCGGTCACCCATTCAAGTACTAACCGAGCCCGACGTTGCTTAACTTCCCAGATCGGACGAGATGGGGTGCGTTCAACGTGGTATGGTCGCAGGCGATAGCGTTTTGCGAAAATGAGCTTTTTAAGCGAAGCAGCTTGCCTATGAGCTAGTTCTTTTGCAAAATCGACTCGAAACGAACTGATAAGCTGGCTGGCAAAGTATGGGCAGCGATTAAAAGCGACGACAATTAAGGGATAGCGCGAACGCAGTCCCCACCAACAGAAATTCTACGACCGAGTTATCCACATTTGAGATAATCGCGGGGGTCAACCCGGCCGAAGTGCAATGGTCGGGCCTCGCCCTGGGCCCACCGCCTACGTGATCACGGTGAAGACCCTCGTCAGGTAAGTATGAGTTTTTGCGCGCTTGCCACGAGCCTGATTGAAGCGCTTCAGTGGCACACCTGTGGTTACTTTTGCTTGCTGGCTTGCTCGAGCGCTTGGTAAGGGGAGAGCATGATTTTCCTGAAGGCCCTCCATCGCTCGCTCGCTCGCTCGAGCGCTTTTGAAATTTGAAGGCTGGCTCTAGAATGACGACCAGCAAGCAATCGTCGTCGTTTTGAAATGCAAAAGAAAAGATGCAAGAAAATCACTATTGAATCAATCGAGATTGAAATGAAACAACAAGCAAACCCGCCAGTGGCGAGTGTGGGCCGAGCCCGGAGGTACTGCAATACCGGGACAACCCGTGGGTGCGACAAAGCAAGCTTTCAATCGTCACCCTCTGTTCAAACATACGATTAATACAAGGGCCCAGCGATGCTGGCCGTCCCAGGTATTAAACTGAGAAGAACAGATACTACACTTGATCTTAGCTCTTGAGAGCCGAGAAGCGATTTCCAAGTACGAGAAATACGAATCAACACCACCGTTCCCCCTCTCTTTCTTAACCCTTTGAGGGATAATGTAACACATATGTTACATGATTGTTACATGTTATATCATTATGACGTAATAACCATTTTTCTGAAATTCATTGTAACTTTGTTGTTTCCAAACAATAAAGGAATTGTCTCAAATTTTATAAATTAGAATATTATGATCCTCAAAGGGTTAAACAATGCGTGCACGCACGCACCATCACCACACGTTGATATTCTAGATATACATTTTTTTTTTTTTTTTTTTTTTTTTTTTTTTTTTATATTATATATAAATAGAATATAAGCACATATGCACAAAAGGAAAACATTTTGGTTTCATCGTAATAAATAATAG
>CAWUFA030000002.1:0-31420 GCA_963921275.4 uncultured Hormoscilla sp.
TAATCATAAAAAAAGAAAAAAAATAAGAAAAAAAATTGTATAAAAATTTTCCTCACAAAAAATAATTTGAAATAAAAAAAAAAAAAGAATAAAAAAAAAAAAATCTAATGAAAAAAAAAAAATCATATAAGAGGTATCATTATTATAATAATTTCTGTTAAACCGAAAATAACTATTTTAAATATAAAATAAACTCTTAATATCGACTTAATTTCTTACTTTAGACAAAAATATGAATTATTATAAATATATTCTATATCGATAGAAAAATAATTTTTCTTAATTATCACAAAATTAAATTTTACATAAACTACTAAAAATAAAGGTGATTATTATATCACATATTTAGTTTTATCAAAACAATTCGTTTATAATCCGACACTTTAAAAATCACTTTTTGAAGATTTTTAATTTGGAAAATTAAAGTATTTTTTATACTACAATTAAAAAATAAATAAAATAAAATCCTTTCGTACTATTATTTTATATTTATCAAAGAAAAAAAACCAAACTAAATTACTCCGTTCTAAACCCAACTCACGTAAAATTTTAAATGAGGAACAATCATTATTATTTTAAATACTGCCCCAAAAAAATATTTTGAGCCGACATCGAGGTCGTAAATAAATAAATTAATATGTTCTCTTTTTATTTATTGCGCTGTTATCCCTAGGGTTAATTTATTTTCTTTTTAAAGGTTTAAAATTAGTATTTATATTAATAAAAAAAAAAATAATTGTTTATTTTTTAACTATCACTGCCCCAGTCAAGTTTTTTAAAAAAATTTTTTTTAATAAACCTAAATTACCAAGGGTCTTTTCTTTCTTTTAAAAAGTAATAGCTTATTTAACTATTAAAGTATTTTCATTTTTAAAAAATAAAAAAAAAAAAATATTTTTCATAAATATATTCTTTTAAAAATATACCATATGTAAAAAAAAAATTAATCTTTTCTTAAAATACTTTAAAATAAAAATCTATAAAGTAAGTGTTTAGTAAACTTTTAAATTTTTTTTCTAGTCATTTATTTTTTTTTTATTCATAATGTGATATATTTAAAATATTAATATTAGTGCAAAAAATTACTCATATATACCATTTTTTTAATATTTATTAATAAGTAATAATATATAAAAAAAATAAAAAAAAGTTTTTATACTTCAAAAACACTTTAAATAAAAAGTTTATATTATATTTTGTAAATTTTCCATAAAATCTTATTAAATTAAAAGCTGACCCTTTAAAATATAATAAAAAATTTTTATTTAATATATTTCAATATTAAATATATATTTAAACTCTTGTTTAACATATAATCACTTCTTTTTTTTTTATTTTTTTAATCCAAAATAGTACATAAAAAAGAAAATCGAGTATTTTCGATAAAAAAAATTTTTTTTTAATTTTTTTGTATATCCATTTCCAAAAAGGAAAATTTAATATAATGATTAAAAAATAAAAGATTCACATCTTTTTATTTATTAAAATAAGATTTTTTATTATAAAAATTTTTTAAATAATTTTAATTTTTTTGTTAGAAAAACAAACGTTTTATTAATATTATAAACTAAATTATTTTTAAAAAAATTAAAAATATTAAAAATATTAAAAATATTAAAAATATTAAAAATATTAAAAATATTAAAAAAAATTAAAAATATTAAAAAAAATTAAAAATATTAAAAAAAATTAAAAATATTAAAAAAAATTAAAAATATTAAAAAAAATTAAAAATATTAAAAAAAATTAAAAATATTAAAAAAAATTAAAAATATTAAAAAAAATTAAAAATATTAAAAAAAATTAAAAATATTAAAAAAAATTAAAAATATTAAAAAAAATTAAAAATATTAAAAAAAATTAAAAATATTAAAAAAAATTAAAAATATTAAAAAAAATTAAAAATATTAAAAAAAATTAAAAATATTAAAAAAAATTAAAAATATTAAAAAAAATTAAAAATATTAAAAAAAATTAAAAATATTAAAAAAAATTAAAAATATTAAAAAAAATTAAAAATATTAAAAAAAATTAAAAATATTAAAAAAAATTAAAAATATTAAAAAAAATTAAAAATATTAAAAAAGATAGAAAAAAAATTTTTTTTAATCTTACGTAATATACTAAACTCTTTCTAGAAAATAAAAAAACACTTAATAATTTTTCTAATCAAAAAAATTCATACGTTAAATAAAAGTTACTCAAAAATAATATCCAAAAACTAATATTTCGATGAAAAATAGGATTGTAAAAAAATATATAAAACCTCATAAAAAAATTATAAAAAAAAAAAATAAAAAAAAAAAAAATTCCTAAAAGCAAGATAATTAATGGAATTATTTTTAGTATAACTAAAAACTCTTCTATTATAAAAAAAAAACTAAGTATAAATATTCTTAAAAAAATAGATCTAAAAGATAATGAAATTAATCAAGAAATATTTAATCTTATTTTTTCTAAATACAAAATTTTAAAATTTTTTATTTTATTTTTTAATCTTAAATTTCTTAAATAAATCAAACGAAAAGAATAAGATACCGTAAAAATAGATCTTATAAAAAAAATTATAATAATTGTTGAATTTAATAAATTGCCTCATAAATTTTCTAAAATTAAATCTTTAGAGTAAAATCCAGAAAAAAATGGTATTCTCATTAAGGAAAAAGATGCAATCACAAAACAAATATTAGATATATTTCTCCCAATTATTCTTACTAAATTTTCTACATCTTGATTATTATTTGATCTATGAATATATAGTCTAGATGTTATAAACAAAAGACTTTTAAAAAAAGAATGTATTCTTAATAAAAAAAAACAAACTTTAGATCTAAGAATTCTGCAAGTTAAAATTATAAAACCTAATTGACTTGTAGTACTAAAAGCAATGATTTTTTTCACATCAGATTGTCTAATGCTACAAATACCTCTAAATAATATAGTTATTCTTCTTAAAAATCTAATTAAATTTAAATTAAGAAATCTAAAACAATTTACTAATCGAATAAACAAAAAAACTCTAGCTACTACTATAGTTGAAGAATGTAATAAAGAAGATACTGGAGTAGGTCTTTCTATAGCATTAGGTAATCAGGGATGAAAAAAAAACTGCGAAGACTTAGCAATAATACAAATAATTAAAAAAAAACTAAAAAAATTATTATGTATAAAATCTAAATTTTTAGTAATTTCTAAACAATATCTTGAAAAAATAAATATTAAACATAAATAAAATCTAAAATCTCCTAATCGATTGTAAATAACAGCTTGAATAGCGGATTGAGTTGCTTCAGAACGTCCAGTTCATCAGCAGATTAATAAAAAAGATATAATTCTTACTCTTTCTCACCTAATTAAAATGAAAAAAAAAGAATTAGATATAATTAATATGAATATAAAGTAAATAAATAAAAATAAATAAATTAAAAAAATAAATTTCCTTGGTTCGTACATAAAATATCAAATGCTATATCATATAATAAAAATTCTTACTGTTAATAAAATTAATATAAAAAAGTTAGAAAAAAAATCTAATTTAAAAGATATTAATATTTTGTTTATTTTTCTAAAAAAAAAAACTCCATCTTTAAAAGAAAAAAAAGAAACAATAAAAAAAAAGAAAAATAATTTAAATAAATTAAAAGAAAAATTATTTTTAATTAAGAAGAAAAAACAAATAAAACAAAAAAAAAACAAAAAAAAAAACATATTTAAGACTTTTATTTTGTGTTTTTAATTCCTAAAATTAATAGATTTTATTATCATACTTAAATAGATTTCTTCAAACTTTTTACGTAACAAAAACGCACGTTTTATAAAAATATAAACTACTAAAAAAAAAAATTAATAAAAAAAAAAAAAAAAATATACATAAAAAAAAAAAAACAAATCTTAAATTTATATGAGGCAATATTATAAAATTATAGTTTAAACATAACTTCTTCATCAATATATTGATACATATAAAAAAATTCAAACTACATCAACAAAATGTCAATATCAAATTGAACACTCTAATCTAACGTGTTGATTAGAGTTAAAATGTCTAAAAAGTATACGAAATAAAGAAACTAATAAAAAAATAGATCTAACTAAAACATGAAATCTGTGAAATCTAGTAGTTATAAAAAATACAGACCTATAAACTGAATCAGAAATATTAAAAAAACTATCAACATATTCTACATATTGTAATATAGTAAAAAAAATACCTAAAATAATAGTAAAAAAAAGTCTGATTAATCTATTTATTAAATTTCTTTTAAAAATACTATAATGAGATAATGTAACTGTAATTCTTGAGCTTAATAATACCACAGTATTTAATAAAGGTACTCTATACGGTTTTAACACTTCAATTCTAATAGGAGGTCATATTAAAAACAAATTCACACTAACTCTTAAACTAGAATGAAAAAAAGCTCAAAAAAATCTAAAAAAAAAAAGAACTTCTGAAGAAATAAACAAAATCATTCCGATTAATAAATTTTTTTGAACAAAATTAGTATGAAATCTTAATAAAGAAGATTCTCGGATTACATCTCGCCATCATATAATTCTTACAATTATTATAAAAAAAAAAAAGAATATAAAAAGCCTTTTTTTCTGAAAAAGAAAAAAGAAATTAGATATTAAAAAAAATATTCTAGAAGAACTTAGTAAAGGTCAAGGAGAATTATCGACTAAATGAAAGGGGGTAATACGTCGCACAAAAGCCTTATCAATAACTTTTAGTTTCAAACTAAATATTTTTATTTAAACTAAACTTTTAATTTTAATAGGACTTTCTATTCATGTATGACTCGGGGGTATAGAATAAAAAACAAATTCTAAATCTATTCTTTCAAAAAAAAAAATCTTTGAAATAGAAGAAAATCTCTCTCACACTGTTAAAATAAAAACAATAACAGATCTAATACTTAATAAAGACCTAAAAGATGATAAAACATTTCACGTAAGAAAAAAATCAGGAAAATCATTATATCGACGAGGTATTCTAGATAATCTTAAAAAATGTTGGGGGAAAAACGTTATATTTACACCTACAAATATTAATCAAAAATGAGTACTACCTAATAATATATTAAAACTAATTCTATAAAACAAGGGAAATCAATGATAAAATCTACAAAAAATAGCAAAAACAGCTCCTATAGAGAGTACATAATGAAAATGAGCTACTACATAATAAGTGTCATGTAAAACTAAATCAAGACTACAATTAGATAATACAATTCTGGTTAATCTTCTAATAGTGAATAAAAATAAAAATCTAAAAAACCATATTATAGATAATCTTAAATAAATGTTTCTACCTAATAAAGTAGATACTCAAGAAAAAACTTTAATCCTAGTAGGCACTGCAATAATTATTGTAGCAGCAGTGAAATAAGCTCGAGAATCTACGTCTATTCTAACACTGAACATATGATGAGCTCAAACTAAAAATCTTAAAAAACCAATACCACACATAGCTCATACTATTCCATAATATCTAAAAATACAATCTTTTCTAGAGTAAAATACAACAACTTGACTAATAATTCCAAATCTTGGTAAAATCAAAATATATACCTCGGGGTGTCTAAAAAATCAAAATAAATGTTGAAAAAGAATAGGGTCTCTTCTTCTAGAGGGATCAAAAAAACTAGAATTTAAATTACGATCAAATAATAATATAGTAATAGCAGCTGCTAAAACTGGGAGAGATAAAATTAATAAAATTGTTGTTACGATGACGGATCAACTAAATAAAGAATAATTATTATAATTTATTCTTTTTGTTTTTATATTTATTATGGTTACTAAAAAATTTATTGATCTTAAAATACTAGAAACTCTAGCTAAATGTAAGGAAAAAATTCTTAAATCAACAGCTCTACTAGAGTGAGCAAATCTAGAAGAAAGAGGAGGATAAATTGTTCATCTAGTTCTAATTCTATTTCCAACAAATATTGATATTCTTAACAAAATAATAGAAGGTGGTAGTAATCAAAAGCTTATGTTATTCAAACGAGGAAAAGCTATGTCTGGAGCTCTAATTATAAGAGGTAATAATCAATTTCTAAATCTACCAATAAGAGTTGGTATGACGAAGAAAAAAATTATTACCAAAGCATGAGCTGTGACAATAGTATTATATAATTGTCTATTGCCAACAATCTGACCTGGTTGAGATAGTTCCAATCGAATAAATATACTTAAACTAGATCTAAAAATTGCTGATCATATTCTAAAAATAAAATATAAGGTCCTAATATCTTTATGGTTAGTAGATATTATTCATCGATAAAAAAAATTCACTTATTAAAAAACTTTACTAAATATTTCGTATAATAATCTAAATATTAAAAATATTAAAAAAATAGAAAAACTAATTATAGATATTCTGTAAAAAAAAAATACATAAATATAAGGTATCAATAAAACAATTTCTATATCAAAAAGTATAAAAGATAGTGCTACAATGAAAAATAATAAAGAATAAAAATTTTTAGAACTGTTTATTTCAGTATATCTACATTCATAAACAAGGTATGTTTTTTTTTTAGTAAAGGAAAGATTTCTTTTATAAATAAAAAATCTTATTTTAAAGAAAAAAAAAGAAAAAAAAACTGTAAAAAAAAAAAAAAATCTAATATTAAAACTAAAAAAAAAAAAAAAAAAAAACATTACTAAATCAAAGCTTTAATATAATTATTTCATTTAATAAACTCTACATGAATAGGTATAAAACTATGATTAATTCTACAAATTTCACTACATTGACCATATAAAGACCTAGGTATTGTAGAAAACATGTTTAAAGTATTCAATCGCCTAGGAACAGCATCTACTTTTAAGCATATTATTGGAAGACTTCAAGAATGTAACACATCTGAAGAAGTAATAATTATTCGAATTTTTGATATATAGGGTAAGATTAAAGAATTATCCACTTCCATTAAACGATAATTCCTTTTATTTAAATTTTCCAATCTAATTATATAAGAATCAAATTGTAAATTAAAATCAAAATCATTATTTTCATAAGACCAATATCATTGATGCCTAATTCTTTTATAAGTTAGATCTCTTTTAGATTCCCTTTCTAAATAATATATTATTAAAAAAGAAGGTAATCTTAATGACAATAAAAAAAATATAGGTATAATAGTTCAAGATATTTCTAAAAAATTAGATCTAATAATTTCTTTTATTGTATAATTTATACGATTAATGCTTATAAAAAGCATAAAACAAACAAAAAAAAAAATAGTAATAATTAAAATCAAACAAAAATCATGAAATAAAATTATGCAATTAGAAATTATATTAGATCTATCTATTAATCTTAAACGACCATAAAACATACTAAAAGGGTCTTATTATCCATTTTTTTAATGTAAATAAAAAATATTATCTATATAATACTTTTAGTAGAGGTTAAACCTAAAAAATTTTTTGCAAAAACTTTTATAATCTAATCTACTAAAGGAATTATAACTCATTGTAAAATCTTAGATTTTATGCATATATTTCTGCCACCTTAGTTTTGCAATTTAATTTTTTAAGTAATAAACTTAATGGTTTAATTACATAACCTAAAATGCAATATAATCGTATCTAAAAAAAAAGTCATTAATAAAAAAAAAAACAAAAATAAATAAAAAATAAAAAAATCTATTTTAGTTTCTTTAAAAATCTTACACATTATTTTAGATTGAGAAAATAATCTCAGCATATTAAACAAATAGATTGCATTAAAAACAAATCCTATAAAAATTACAATTATAAAAAAAAAAAAATTTTTTGAAATTCTAATCATAATAAATATTTCTGAAAAAAAATTAATAGTAGGAGGTATCCTTATATTAAATAAACAAAAAATAAGTATATAAAAAAATAAAAACTTATTATTATTAATAAAACTTTTTATACCAACCAAATTCCGAGTGTTATAGATTTTACTAAGTAAAAAAACTATAAAAAATATAGAAGGAGATACTAATCTATGTCTTAAATATATAAAATACCTACCTTTAAAACTTATGTATAACCTAGAAATAGATCTAACAAAAGCTAAACTCATATGACTTACTGAACTAAAAGCAATAATTACCTTAGAATCTAATATACGTAAACAAATAAAAGAAGTAAAAAAATATCTAAAAGATCCTAAAAAAAAAAATAAAAAAGATAATAAATAAGAAAAAGAATAATTAATAAAAAAAATACTACGTATCACTCCATATCTTCTTAATTTTAATAAAACTCTTGCTAAAATTATAGATCTTCTAATAGGAGCATCTACATGGGCTTTGGGTAATCATATATGAAGCCTATAAATCGGAAGTTTTCTTAATAATCTTAATATTATCCTCAAAATAATATATAAATGAATTTTTTTCTGATAGTGTTTTAATAATGTATAATATATTAATCTTTCTCCATTTTTTATGAAATAAATTACAACTAAAAAAAGAGGTACACTTAAAATAATTGTAAAAAAAAAAAAATAATATAAAGAAAAAATTCGTTCTTTATAATCTCTAAAAAATTTTACTAAAAAAAAGATAGGTAGTAACGATAATTCAAAAATAATAAAAAAAAAAAAAAAATTAGAAGTAATAAAAAAAAAAATAAGAATAAAAAAAATTAAAACCATAGAGAAAGAAATAATAAAAAAATCTATATTGATTAATAATAATATAGATAGAAAACTTAAAATTACTACAAAAACAGATAATCAAACTAGTACTGATGAAATATTATCTACATATATAAATCTATAATGAAAAGATCTTATGATTTCTCTTGTTTTTAAAAACAATTTAAAAAAAAAAATCACAAAAAAAAACATATAAAAAATAATTCAAAATTTTTGTTTTTTTTTTTTTATCATAATACTTATTATTAAAAAACTAAACAATAAATGCAGTAACATAGTTAATACTTAATTATAAATGTATCTAAAACTACCAAAGTTTTTATTTTGATAATAAACTAATTAACTAAGATCCTTCAATTGTGTATAAATTAAGAAGCATTGAGAAAACATAAGATTGAATAGCTGCTACACACATTTCTAAAAAAATCAATATTAATAATAATGGTAAAAGAAAAAATCTAAATAATCTTAAATTAAAAAATCTTAAAGATATAAGATGTATAAGCAAGTGTCTAGCTGTAATATTAGCTATTAATCGGATTCTTAAAGAAATTGGTCGAGTAAAGTTGCTAATAGTTTCAATAATAATTAATAAAAAAATTAAAAGAAAAGGAGTTCTTGTAGGTAAAAAATGAGAAATATTCTTATTTAAATTTTTAAAAAATAAAAAAAAAAAAATTGAAGATCAAAGCATTCAACTTAAGAAAAAAGTAGATTGAATGGAAGAAAATCTAAATCTATAGGGAATAAGGGAAAAAAAATTCAAGAATATAATAAAAAGAGGAATAAGTAATATAATTTGAAAATTAAAAAAATTTTTTGAATAAATATAAATTAATATTTTTTTTAAAAAAACTTTTTTATTAAGAAAAAATACTAAAAAAAAAAAAAAGATTAATAAAAATAAAAAAGAAAAAGGGAAGTAAGTAAATTCAAAATTAATAAACAATAAAACCCAAAAACTTTACTATGCAAAAGTAATATTTTAATATTAAAATAAGGTTTTAAGTATTTATTGAATTATAAATGATAAAAATTTTAATAAAATATATATTTATATAGATTTTTAATAATAAATTATTTAAAAATAAATTTAATAAAGAAAGGATGTGTTAAAAAAAAAGGAAATATTAATAAAAAAAAAAAAAAAAGGGAAATAATAATAAAAAAAAAAAAAAAAAAATTTCCAAATTAGAAATAGGCATAAACAAATAAAAGAAATTTAGAGATTTTTTGTTAATGTTAAATCAAAGTATACGTATATAAAAAAAAAATCTAAAAGAATTAAAAATTATAACAAAAAAAAAAAAAAGAAAATAACCCTTTTTAAAAATAATCATAAATTTGAAAAAAAATATAATACTAGTAGGTAATCTAGCTAATCTGAAAAAGGATAAGGTTAATAAAAAAAAAAAAAAAAAATTATTTATTAAAATTATATCTTTTTTATTATAATTATATATAAATTTTTTCTCTAATAAAATACTTAAAAAATATATAAACATTAAATATATAAAGAAGAAAAAAAAGAAAAAAATAATGTCAAAAAATAATCTAATTAAAAATCATCCTATATTTAATACGCTAGAAAAAGATAAAATAACACGAATATTTGAGCTTTTAATTCTAGTAAGTACAGACATTACTACCGTCATTAAACATACAAAAACAAATACAAATCCATTAAATCCTCTTAAAGAAAAAAAAAGAAAAACAGGAGGAATTTTTGATAAAGTTCTAAGTATAAAAATATTAAAAAAAGATAAATTTATAAAAACTTCAGGCACTCATAAATATCTAGGAAAACTTCTCACTTTCAAAAAAAAAAAAAAAAAAAAAAAAAAAGTAAAAAGAAAAAAATAAAAAGAAAAAAAAATAATTAACACTATAATTCCTGAAAAAAAAGTTTGCATAATTAAGTATTTAAAAACAAATTTATTTTCTCAGTTATTTGATAAGAAGTTTTTTTTTTTTATTAAAATCAAATAACTAATAATAATAAAATTAACAATTTCTATTCTTACTCAAATAAGAAAAATACTATGGCTACTTAATAAAATAAAAATTCTAGCTGTAAAAAATATTAATAAAAACACGTATATATTAAATTAATAAGATAATTTAAATAACATTATTAACTATCATTTTATTTTTTTAATTAAATTATATTGTAAAAAAAATTAAAAAATTTATCTATTTTTTTTCAAAAAATTATTTTTATATTTATACTATTTTTACAGACACTCTTATTTAAGAGTTTTTAGGATCATGAGACCTATAACTTATTAATATTAGTTTATATCTAATTCAATAAATTTTTTATAATTAACAGTTATAATGTAATAAAATTTTTATATACTATATTGATTAAAAAATACATAAAATAAATAATAAAAAAAAATAAAAAAAACCTCTTAATTGTGATAAATAATTAAAAATATCTTTTACAACACATCTTCTTAATCAAGTTAATAAAAAAAAATTAAACACTCATAATCAAAAAAAAAACTGATAGAAAAAAGTAATTTTTAAATTTTTAGTTAAAAAAGGTATTAGAAAGAAAACTAAAATAGAAAATAGTAAAGCTAAAACTCTAAATAATTTATTAGGAATGCAACGTAAAATAGCATAAGCAAATAAAAAATATCATTCAGGCTTAATATGATCTGGAGTAGTTAAAAAATTAGCCTTTATATAATTATCTGGATCTGAGAAAATGTCTGAAAAAAAAAAGACAATGAAAAAAAAAAAAAAAAATAAAAAGAAAAACCTTAAAATATCTTTAATTCTAAAAAAAGGTCAAAAATCAATTTTGATACTACTAAAAAATCTAAGAGGATTTCTTGATCTTCTTCTAGAATGAATATAAAATAAATGTAAAAAAGAGAATAATACAATAATTAGTGGGAAAATAAAATGAAAAGTATAAAATCGAGTAAGTGTTGGAGGTCTTACAGAATATCTCCCTCATAATCAAAATACTATATTTTTTCTAAAATAAGGAATAGAAGAAATTATATTAGTAATAACAGTAGCTCTTCAAAAACTTATTTGTCTTCAAGGTAATACATATCTTAAGAAGGCAGTTAACATAGATAATATTAACAAAATTACTCTAATTATTCATGCTATTAAATTAGAATATCGCTTATAATAAACACCACGTATTACATGAAGATAAATTAAACAAACAAAAAAACTAGCTCTATTTATGTGAATATAACGAATAATTCATCTTCCATTAATATTTGTAACGATGTGATTAATTGAATTAAAAGATAAATTAATATCAGAAATATAATGTATTGTTAAAAATAATCTTGATAAAATTTGAATTATAAGGAAAAAACCCACACAAGAACCAAAGTTTCAAAAATAAGAAATATTAATAGGTGTAGGTAAGCGAGAAAGGGAGTTATAAATTGGTTTAATGATATAATTATTACGAAACAAAGTGTATATTTTATTAATATTTTAAACTTTGAAGGTTTATAGTTTATTTAACTTAAAACACTAATTTTATTATCTAGTATATCTTTTTAGATAAACTACCTTGTTACGCCTTAATAATAAATTAATAATATTTGGCGGGCGGTGAGTACTCTTTTTTATTTCATAAAATTTTTTTTTTATTACTTATAAGTTCTCTTTTTTTTTTCCTTTTTAATTTTTTAACTTGAACCTCATTAAGTTGATTAACAAAGGTGCATGGTGACCTATCTTTTTTTTTTTAAAAAAAAGTTTTTTTATTTTAAAAAAACTAGATGGACATACACAACCTATAATTAAACTAAAAATAACGGGGATCATCATATTAAACCACAAGGCTCCCTATTATTTTTACCGTCTAGTGTTTTAATTTTTATCTTCTCCTTTACTAATTTAATACACGGGTATCAAATCCGTTTTTTTTTTATTAAAAAAATTAAACATTTGTTTTTTTTCTATATTAAACAATATTTTTAAAAAAACTTATTTCAATAGTGTAACCGCAGCTGCTGGCACTATTTTTGCCGAAATTAAAGCTGAGTAAAATATATTATAGCTCAAAAATATATATTAATAAATATTTTAGACTTCAAATTATATATATACAGCTATATCAATGTTTTTTTAAACCATCACAAAATTTACAAAAGTGTGTATTTTATGATACTATTTCAAATTAGCAATTTGTTTTTTTCACTTTTTTGCTGTATTAATAGTATACTTATTATAAAGTTACGATATTATTGTGTAAAATTATAAAATGAAAAATAATATAAATATTGTAACTAAAGGTAATATAATTTTTCATGTTAAAAAAATCAAGTCAAAAAATTTATAACGAGGCAAAGTTGCTCGAATGTGAATAACTATTATAATCAAACAACAAACTATTATAAAAAAAAATAAAAAATAGCCGAAAAAAATAATAGAAGTTAAAAAAGATATAAATCAAATACTTATATATTCAGATAAAAAAAGTAAAGTAAACCTAGTTCTTGAATATTCAACATTATATCTTCTCACTAATTCTGATTCTCTTTCTACTAAATCAAAAGGTGTTCGATTTAGTTCTGCAGAAAAGATTACTGTCCAAAAGAAAAAAAAAAAAAAAAAAAAAAAATTTTTGAAAAAATCAATATTAAAAAATAAAAAAACACCTCATGAAAAAGAATTAAACTTTAAAACAAATATAAAAATAAAAAAACCTATTACAATTTCATATGAAATTATTTGAGCTACTGCTCGAATTCTTCTCACTATAGAATATGTATTACTAGAACCTCACCCAGCTCAAATTAAGGCATAAACTAAAACGCTTCTAAATAATAAAGTAATTACTACTGAACACTCTAAGAAACTGAAATTATAAAAAATAACAAAAAAAAATCAACTTAAAATTGATAAACAAAATCTATACAATGGAGATATTAGAAAAAAAAAAATTCGCATATTAGGTGTGTTCAAATATTTTTTTAAAATCAATTTTATTCTATCTGAAATAGTTTGAAGACACCTAAACCATCTCACTATGTTTGGTCTTTTTCGTTTTTGATCTAATCTTAAAAAATTACGCTCCAATAATACTAAAAAAGCTACTAATAATAAAATTATTAAAATAAAAAAAAAAGAAAATAAAACTTTAAACAATTAATAAAAAAAAATAAAATTATATAAAAATACATAAATACTAAATATAGATATTTATTTATGTTTAAATATTTATATATATATATATATAAATAAATATATATGTATTTATATATTATGTGTTTATTTATAATTTAAATTATATGAGCATATATACTTAATTTTATATAATTTTATTTTAAAAATTACATTCTATATTTATATAATATTATTTATTTTTTATAAATATATTTTTATATTAATATAAATTTTAAAGTAATTAATAAGAAGTAATGAAAGAACAATTAAATAAGATCTGAATTTTAGAAGAATTCCATTTTTTTTAAACTATTCCTTTTTTAAAAGGAACATAATCTTCTTCATATTAAAAATATAATGCTTAAATTATTAAAAGCTTCTTTTAAAACAATAAATACATTAGGGTATTTAAACCATTAAAAATTTTACAAATTTCCACTTTTTTCAGACACTTAATGTAAAAAAATTTTAAAAAAATATTTCTTTTATTTTTTATATATGTCATAATTAAACTAAAAATAAAAACACCCTCTGAAGCAGTTAATACTATAAAAAAAAAAATTATGTTTATTTCTTTAATATAAAAAAAGAAAATAAAAATAACAACTAATAAATATATAAACTCTAGAAAAATTACCAATTTTAAAAAATTTATTTTTCTAAAAAAAAAAAAAATTACATAAATAAAAAATAAAAAAAACACTAATATAAAATCTAATAGAAACTTCATTTTACAAAAACGATATTTTTTTTAAACTATATTATATGATTAAAAATTTTATAATTAATTTATTTTAATTATAAATAATAATGATCCCTTTTATTTAATTTTAAAAATAAATATTATTAATATAAATTAATATTGTTTTTCTAAAGATATATTAACAGATATAAACAAAACTATAATTAAAAAGAAAACTCTTAAAAAAAGAAATAAAATTCTATAATTAGTTATTAATCTACTATAATCTAAGGACTTATTTAAATTAAAATAAATTAAATTTATTTTAGATTTTAATATTATAATAAGATAAAAAAAAAAAATATAGTTTAATCGGGATTTTTTATTAAAAAAAAAAAAAGTGCTTATTAATATTCTATAACTAAAAAAAAGAAGTAATCTTCTTAAATATAAAATTCTTATTAAACACACAAAAAAACTATGTCTTAAAAAAAATACAAAAAATAATAATCATAAAAAAAGAAAAAAAATAAGAAAAAAAATTGTATAAAAATTTTCCTCACAAAAAATAATTTGAAATAAAAAAAAAAAAAGAATAAAAAAAAAAAAATCTAATGAAAAAAAAAAAATCATATAAGAGGTATCATTATTATAATAATTTCTGTTAAACCGAAAATAACTATTTTAAATATAAAATAAACTCTTAATATCGACTTAATTTCTTACTTTAGACAAAAATATGAATTATTATAAATATATTCTATATCGATAGAAAAATAATTTTTCTTAATTATCACAAAATTAAATTTTACATAAACTACTAAAAATAAAGGTGATTATTATATCACATATTTAGTTTTATCAAAACAATTCGTTTATAATCCGACACTTTAAAAATCACTTTTTGAAGATTTTTAATTTGGAAAATTAAAGTATTTTTTATACTACAATTAAAAAATAAATAAAATAAAATCCTTTCGTACTATTATTTTATATTTATCAAAGAAAAAAAACCAAACTAAATTACTCCGTTCTAAACCCAACTCACGTAAAATTTTAAATGAGGAACAATCATTATTATTTTAAATACTGCCCCAAAAAAATATTTTGAGCCGACATCGAGGTCGTAAATAAATAAATTAATATGTTCTCTTTTTATTTATTGCGCTGTTATCCCTAGGGTTAATTTATTTTCTTTTTAAAGGTTTAAAATTAGTATTTATATTAATAAAAAAAAAAATAATTGTTTATTTTTTAACTATCACTGCCCCAGTCAAGTTTTTTAAAAAATTTTTTTTAATAAACCTAAATTACCAAGGGTCTTTTCTTTCTTTTAAAAAGTAATAGCTTATTTAACTATTAAAGTATTTTCATTTTTAAAAAATAAAAAAAAAAAAATATTTTTCATAAATATATTCTTTTAAAAATATACCATATGTAAAAAAAAAATTAATCTTTTCTTAAAATACTTTAAAATAAAAATCTATAAAGTAAGTGTTTAGTAAACTTTTAAATTTTTTTTCTAGTCATTTATTTTTTTTTTATTCATAATGTGATATATTTAAAATATTAATATTAGTGCAAAAAATTACTCATATATACCATTTTTTTAATATTTATTAATAAGTAATAATATATAAAAAAAATAAAAAAAAGTTTTTATACTTCAAAAACACTTTAAATAAAAAGTTTATATTATATTTTGTAAATTTTCCATAAAATCTTATTAAATTAAAAGCTGACCCTTTAAAATATAATAAAAAATTTTTATTTAATATATTTCAATATTAAATATATATTTAAACTCTTGTTTAACATATAATCACTTCTTTTTTTTTTATTTTTTTAATCCAAAATAGTACATAAAAAAGAAAATCGAGTATTTTCGATAAAAAAAATTTTTTTTTAATTTTTTTGTATATCCATTTCCAAAAAGGAAAATTTAATATAATGATTAAAAAATAAAAGATTCACATCTTTTTATTTATTAAAATAAGATTTTTTATTATAAAAATTTTTTAAATAATTTTAATTTTTTTGTTAGAAAAACAAACGTTTTATTAATATTATAAACTAAATTATTTTTAAAAAAATTAAAAATATTAAAAATATTAAAAATATTAAAAATATTAAAAATATTAAAAAAAATTAAAAATATTAAAAAAAATTAAAAATATTAAAAAAAATTAAAAATATTAAAAAAAATTAAAAATATTAAAAAAAATTAAAAATATTAAAAAAAATTAAAAATATTAAAAAAAATTAAAAATATTAAAAAAAATTAAAAATATTAAAAAAAATTAAAAATATTAAAAAAAATTAAAAATATTAAAAAAAATTAAAAATATTAAAAAAAATTAAAAATATTAAAAAAAATTAAAAATATTAAAAAAAATTAAAAATATTAAAAAAAATTAAAAATATTAAAAAAAATTAAAAATATTAAAAAAAATTAAAAATATTAAAAAAAATTAAAAATATTAAAAAAAATTAAAAATATTAAAAAAAATTAAAAATATTAAAAAAAATTAAAAATATTAAAAAAAATTAAAAATATTAAAAAAAATTAAAAATATTAAAAAAGATAGAAAAAAAATTTTTTTTAATCTTACGTAATATACTAAACTCTTTCTAGAAAATAAAAAAACACTTAATAATTTTTCTAATCAAAAAAATTCATACGTTAAATAAAAGTTACTCAAAAATAATATCCAAAAACTAATATTTCGATGAAAAATAGGATTGTAAAAAAATATATAAAACCTCATAAAAAAATTATAAAAAAAAAAAATAAAAAAAAAAAAAATTCCTAAAAGCAAGATAATTAATGGAATTATTTTTAGTATAACTAAAAACTCTTCTATTATAAAAAAAAAACTAAGTATAAATATTCTTAAAAAAATAGATCTAAAAGATAATGAAATTAATCAAGAAATATTTAATCTTATTTTTTCTAAATACAAAATTTTAAAATTTTTTATTTTATTTTTTAATCTTAAATTTCTTAAATAAATCAAACGAAAAGAATAAGATACCGTAAAAATAGATCTTATAAAAAAAATTATAATAATTGTTGAATTTAATAAATTGCCTCATAAATTTTCTAAAATTAAATCTTTAGAGTAAAATCCAGAAAAAAATGGTATTCTCATTAAGGAAAAAGATGCAATCACAAAACAAATATTAGATATATTTCTCCCAATTATTCTTACTAAATTTTCTACATCTTGATTATTATTTGATCTATGAATATATAGTCTAGATGTTATAAACAAAAGACTTTTAAAAAAAGAATGTATTCTTAATAAAAAAAAACAAACTTTAGATCTAAGAATTCTGCAAGTTAAAATTATAAAACCTAATTGACTTGTAGTACTAAAAGCAATGATTTTTTTCACATCAGATTGTCTAATGCTACAAATACCTCTAAATAATATAGTTATTCTTCTTAAAAATCTAATTAAATTTAAATTAAGAAATCTAAAACAATTTACTAATCGAATAAACAAAAAAACTCTAGCTACTACTATAGTTGAAGAATGTAATAAAGAAGATACTGGAGTAGGTCTTTCTATAGCATTAGGTAATCAGGGATGAAAAAAAAACTGCGAAGACTTAGCAATAATACAAATAATTAAAAAAAAACTAAAAAAATTATTATGTATAAAATCTAAATTTTTAGTAATTTCTAAACAATATCTTGAAAAAATAAATATTAAACATAAATAAAATCTAAAATCTCCTAATCGATTGTAAATAACAGCTTGAATAGCGGATTGAGTTGCTTCAGAACGTCCAGTTCATCAGCAGATTAATAAAAAAGATATAATTCTTACTCTTTCTCACCTAATTAAAATGAAAAAAAAAGAATTAGATATAATTAATATGAATATAAAGTAAATAAATAAAAATAAATAAATTAAAAAAATAAATTTCCTTGGTTCGTACATAAAATATCAAATGCTATATCATATAATAAAAATTCTTACTGTTAATAAAATTAATATAAAAAAGTTAGAAAAAAAATCTAATTTAAAAGATATTAATATTTTGTTTATTTTTCTAAAAAAAAAAACTCCATCTTTAAAAGAAAAAAAAGAAACAATAAAAAAAAAGAAAAATAATTTAAATAAATTAAAAGAAAAATTATTTTTAATTAAGAAGAAAAAACAAATAAAACAAAAAAAAAACAAAAAAAAAAACATATTTAAGACTTTTATTTTGTGTTTTTAATTCCTAAAATTAATAGATTTTATTATCATACTTAAATAGATTTCTTCAAACTTTTTACGTAACAAAAACGCACGTTTTATAAAAATATAAACTACTAAAAAAAAAAATTAATAAAAAAAAAAAAAAAAATATACATAAAAAAAAAAAAACAAATCTTAAATTTATATGAGGCAATATTATAAAATTATAGTTTAAACATAACTTCTTCATCAATATATTGATACATATAAAAAAATTCAAACTACATCAACAAAATGTCAATATCAAATTGAACACTCTAATCTAACGTGTTGATTAGAGTTAAAATGTCTAAAAAGTATACGAAATAAAGAAACTAATAAAAAAATAGATCTAACTAAAACATGAAATCTGTGAAATCTAGTAGTTATAAAAAATACAGACCTATAAACTGAATCAGAAATATTAAAAAAACTATCAACATATTCTACATATTGTAATATAGTAAAAAAAATACCTAAAATAATAGTAAAAAAAAGTCTGATTAATCTATTTATTAAATTTCTTTTAAAAATACTATAATGAGATAATGTAACTGTAATTCTTGAGCTTAATAATACCACAGTATTTAATAAAGGTACTCTATACGGTTTTAACACTTCAATTCTAATAGGAGGTCATATTAAAAACAAATTCACACTAACTCTTAAACTAGAATGAAAAAAAGCTCAAAAAAATCTAAAAAAAAAAAGAACTTCTGAAGAAATAAACAAAATCATTCCGATTAATAAATTTTTTTGAACAAAATTAGTATGAAATCTTAATAAAGAAGATTCTCGGATTACATCTCGCCATCATATAATTCTTACAATTATTATAAAAAAAAAAAAGAATATAAAAAGCCTTTTTTTCTGAAAAAGAAAAAAGAAATTAGATATTAAAAAAAATATTCTAGAAGAACTTAGTAAAGGTCAAGGAGAATTATCGACTAAATGAAAGGGGGTAATACGTCGCACAAAAGCCTTATCAATAACTTTTAGTTTCAAACTAAATATTTTTATTTAAACTAAACTTTTAATTTTAATAGGACTTTCTATTCATGTATGACTCGGGGGTATAGAATAAAAAACAAATTCTAAATCTATTCTTTCAAAAAAAAAAATCTTTGAAATAGAAGAAAATCTCTCTCACACTGTTAAAATAAAAACAATAACAGATCTAATACTTAATAAAGACCTAAAAGATGATAAAACATTTCACGTAAGAAAAAAATCAGGAAAATCATTATATCGACGAGGTATTCTAGATAATCTTAAAAAATGTTGGGGGAAAAACGTTATATTTACACCTACAAATATTAATCAAAAATGAGTACTACCTAATAATATATTAAAACTAATTCTATAAAACAAGGGAAATCAATGATAAAATCTACAAAAAATAGCAAAAACAGCTCCTATAGAGAGTACATAATGAAAATGAGCTACTACATAATAAGTGTCATGTAAAACTAAATCAAGACTACAATTAGATAATACAATTCTGGTTAATCTTCTAATAGTGAATAAAAATAAAAATCTAAAAAACCATATTATAGATAATCTTAAATAAATGTTTCTACCTAATAAAGTAGATACTCAAGAAAAAACTTTAATCCTAGTAGGCACTGCAATAATTATTGTAGCAGCAGTGAAATAAGCTCGAGAATCTACGTCTATTCTAACACTGAACATATGATGAGCTCAAACTAAAAATCTTAAAAAACCAATACCACACATAGCTCATACTATTCCATAATATCTAAAAATACAATCTTTTCTAGAGTAAAATACAACAACTTGACTAATAATTCCAAATCTTGGTAAAATCAAAATATATACCTCGGGGTGTCTAAAAAATCAAAATAAATGTTGAAAAAGAATAGGGTCTCTTCTTCTAGAGGGATCAAAAAAACTAGAATTTAAATTACGATCAAATAATAATATAGTAATAGCAGCTGCTAAAACTGGGAGAGATAAAATTAATAAAATTGTTGTTACGATGACGGATCAACTAAATAAAGAATAATTATTATAATTTATTCTTTTTGTTTTTATATTTATTATGGTTACTAAAAAATTTATTGATCTTAAAATACTAGAAACTCTAGCTAAATGTAAGGAAAAAATTCTTAAATCAACAGCTCTACTAGAGTGAGCAAATCTAGAAGAAAGAGGAGGATAAATTGTTCATCTAGTTCTAATTCTATTTCCAACAAATATTGATATTCTTAACAAAATAATAGAAGGTGGTAGTAATCAAAAGCTTATGTTATTCAAACGAGGAAAAGCTATGTCTGGAGCTCTAATTATAAGAGGTAATAATCAATTTCTAAATCTACCAATAAGAGTTGGTATGACGAAGAAAAAAATTATTACCAAAGCATGAGCTGTGACAATAGTATTATATAATTGTCTATTGCCAACAATCTGACCTGGTTGAGATAGTTCCAATCGAATAAATATACTTAAACTAGATCTAAAAATTGCTGATCATATTCTAAAAATAAAATATAAGGTCCTAATATCTTTATGGTTAGTAGATATTATTCATCGATAAAAAAAATTCACTTATTAAAAAACTTTACTAAATATTTCGTATAATAATCTAAATATTAAAAATATTAAAAAAATAGAAAAACTAATTATAGATATTCTGTAAAAAAAAAATACATAAATATAAGGTATCAATAAAACAATTTCTATATCAAAAAGTATAAAAGATAGTGCTACAATGAAAAATAATAAAGAATAAAAATTTTTAGAACTGTTTATTTCAGTATATCTACATTCATAAACAAGGTATGTTTTTTTTTTAGTAAAGGAAAGATTTCTTTTATAAATAAAAAATCTTATTTTAAAGAAAAAAAAAGAAAAAAAAACTGTAAAAAAAAAAAAAAATCTAATATTAAAACTAAAAAAAAAAAAAAAAAAAAACATTACTAAATCAAAGCTTTAATATAATTATTTCATTTAATAAACTCTACATGAATAGGTATAAAACTATGATTAATTCTACAAATTTCACTACATTGACCATATAAAGACCTAGGTATTGTAGAAAACATGTTTAAAGTATTCAATCGCCTAGGAACAGCATCTACTTTTAAGCATATTATTGGAAGACTTCAAGAATGTAACACATCTGAAGAAGTAATAATTATTCGAATTTTTGATATATAGGGTAAGATTAAAGAATTATCCACTTCCATTAAACGATAATTCCTTTTATTTAAATTTTCCAATCTAATTATATAAGAATCAAATTGTAAATTAAAATCAAAATCATTATTTTCATAAGACCAATATCATTGATGCCTAATTCTTTTATAAGTTAGATCTCTTTTAGATTCCCTTTCTAAATAATATATTATTAAAAAAGAAGGTAATCTTAATGACAATAAAAAAAATATAGGTATAATAGTTCAAGATATTTCTAAAAAATTAGATCTAATAATTTCTTTTATTGTATAATTTATACGATTAATGCTTATAAAAAGCATAAAACAAACAAAAAAAAAAATAGTAATAATTAAAATCAAACAAAAATCATGAAATAAAATTATGCAATTAGAAATTATATTAGATCTATCTATTAATCTTAAACGACCATAAAACATACTAAAAGGGTCTTATTATCCATTTTTTTAATGTAAATAAAAAATATTATCTATATAATACTTTTAGTAGAGGTTAAACCTAAAAAATTTTTTGCAAAAACTTTTATAATCTAATCTACTAAAGGAATTATAACTCATTGTAAAATCTTAGATTTTATGCATATATTTCTGCCACCTTAGTTTTGCAATTTAATTTTTTAAGTAATAAACTTAATGGTTTAATTACATAACCTAAAATGCAATATAATCGTATCTAAAAAAAAAGTCATTAATAAAAAAAAAAACAAAAATAAATAAAAAATAAAAAAATCTATTTTAGTTTCTTTAAAAATCTTACACATTATTTTAGATTGAGAAAATAATCTCAGCATATTAAACAAATAGATTGCATTAAAAACAAATCCTATAAAAATTACAATTATAAAAAAAAAAAAATTTTTTGAAATTCTAATCATAATAAATATTTCTGAAAAAAAATTAATAGTAGGAGGTATCCTTATATTAAATAAACAAAAAATAAGTATATAAAAAAATAAAAACTTATTATTATTAATAAAACTTTTTATACCAACCAAATTCCGAGTGTTATAGATTTTACTAAGTAAAAAAACTATAAAAAATATAGAAGGAGATACTAATCTATGTCTTAAATATATAAAATACCTACCTTTAAAACTTATGTATAACCTAGAAATAGATCTAACAAAAGCTAAACTCATATGACTTACTGAACTAAAAGCAATAATTACCTTAGAATCTAATATACGTAAACAAATAAAAGAAGTAAAAAAATATCTAAAAGATCCTAAAAAAAAAAATAAAAAAGATAATAAATAAGAAAAAGAATAATTAATAAAAAAAATACTACGTATCACTCCATATCTTCTTAATTTTAATAAAACTCTTGCTAAAATTATAGATCTTCTAATAGGAGCATCTACATGGGCTTTGGGTAATCATATATGAAGCCTATAAATCGGAAGTTTTCTTAATAATCTTAATATTATCCTCAAAATAATATATAAATGAATTTTTTTCTGATAGTGTTTTAATAATGTATAATATATTAATCTTTCTCCATTTTTTATGAAATAAATTACAACTAAAAAAAGAGGTACACTTAAAATAATTGTAAAAAAAAAAAAATAATATAAAGAAAAAATTCGTTCTTTATAATCTCTAAAAAATTTTACTAAAAAAAAGATAGGTAGTAACGATAATTCAAAAATAATAAAAAAAAAAAAAAAATTAGAAGTAATAAAAAAAAAAATAAGAATAAAAAAAATTAAAACCATAGAGAAAGAAATAATAAAAAAATCTATATTGATTAATAATAATATAGATAGAAAACTTAAAATTACTACAAAAACAGATAATCAAACTAGTACTGATGAAATATTATCTACATATATAAATCTATAATGAAAAGATCTTATGATTTCTCTTGTTTTTAAAAACAATTTAAAAAAAAAAATCACAAAAAAAAACATATAAAAAATAATTCAAAATTTTTGTTTTTTTTTTTTTATCATAATACTTATTATTAAAAAACTAAACAATAAATGCAGTAACATAGTTAATACTTAATTATAAATGTATCTAAAACTACCAAAGTTTTTATTTTGATAATAAACTAATTAACTAAGATCCTTCAATTGTGTATAAATTAAGAAGCATTGAGAAAACATAAGATTGAATAGCTGCTACACACATTTCTAAAAAAATCAATATTAATAATAATGGTAAAAGAAAAAATCTAAATAATCTTAAATTAAAAAATCTTAAAGATATAAGATGTATAAGCAAGTGTCTAGCTGTAATATTAGCTATTAATCGGATTCTTAAAGAAATTGGTCGAGTAAAGTTGCTAATAGTTTCAATAATAATTAATAAAAAAATTAAAAGAAAAGGAGTTCTTGTAGGTAAAAAATGAGAAATATTCTTATTTAAATTTTTAAAAAATAAAAAAAAAAAAATTGAAGATCAAAGCATTCAACTTAAGAAAAAAGTAGATTGAATGGAAGAAAATCTAAATCTATAGGGAATAAGGGAAAAAAAATTCAAGAATATAATAAAAAGAGGAATAAGTAATATAATTTGAAAATTAAAAAAATTTTTTGAATAAATATAAATTAATATTTTTTTTAAAAAAACTTTTTTATTAAGAAAAAATACTAAAAAAAAAAAAAAGATTAATAAAAATAAAAAAGAAAAAGGGAAGTAAGTAAATTCAAAATTAATAAACAATAAAACCCAAAAACTTTACTATGCAAAAGTAATATTTTAATATTAAAATAAGGTTTTAAGTATTTATTGAATTATAAATGATAAAAATTTTAATAAAATATATATTTATATAGATTTTTAATAATAAATTATTTAAAAATAAATTTAATAAAGAAAGGATGTGTTAAAAAAAAAGGAAATATTAATAAAAAAAAAAAAAAAAGGGAAATAATAATAAAAAAAAAAAAAAAAAAATTTCCAAATTAGAAATAGGCATAAACAAATAAAAGAAATTTAGAGATTTTTTGTTAATGTTAAATCAAAGTATACGTATATAAAAAAAAAATCTAAAAGAATTAAAAATTATAACAAAAAAAAAAAAAAGAAAATAACCCTTTTTAAAAATAATCATAAATTTGAAAAAAAATATAATACTAGTAGGTAATCTAGCTAATCTGAAAAAGGATAAGGTTAATAAAAAAAAAAAAAAAAAATTATTTATTAAAATTATATCTTTTTTATTATAATTATATATAAATTTTTTCTCTAATAAAATACTTAAAAAATATATAAACATTAAATATATAAAGAAGAAAAAAAAGAAAAAAATAATGTCAAAAAATAATCTAATTAAAAATCATCCTATATTTAATACGCTAGAAAAAGATAAAATAACACGAATATTTGAGCTTTTAATTCTAGTAAGTACAGACATTACTACCGTCATTAAACATACAAAAACAAATACAAATCCATTAAATCCTCTTAAAGAAAAAAAAAGAAAAACAGGAGGAATTTTTGATAAAGTTCTAAGTATAAAAATATTAAAAAAAGATAAATTTATAAAAACTTCAGGCACTCATAAATATCTAGGAAAACTTCTCACTTTCAAAAAAAAAAAAAAAAAAAAAAAAAAAGTAAAAAGAAAAAAATAAAAAGAAAAAAAAATAATTAACACTATAATTCCTGAAAAAAAAGTTTGCATAATTAAGTATTTAAAAACAAATTTATTTTCTCAGTTATTTGATAAGAAGTTTTTTTTTTTTATTAAAATCAAATAACTAATAATAATAAAATTAACAATTTCTATTCTTACTCAAATAAGAAAAATACTATGGCTACTTAATAAAATAAAAATTCTAGCTGTAAAAAATATTAATAAAAACACGTATATATTAAATTAATAAGATAATTTAAATAACATTATTAACTATCATTTTATTTTTTTAATTAAATTATATTGTAAAAAAAATTAAAAAATTTATCTATTTTTTTTCAAAAAATTATTTTTATATTTATACTATTTTTACAGACACTCTTATTTAAGAGTTTTTAGGATCATGAGACCTATAACTTATTAATATTAGTTTATATCTAATTCAATAAATTTTTTATAATTAACAGTTATAATGTAATAAAATTTTTATATACTATATTGATTAAAAAATACATAAAATAAATAATAAAAAAAAATAAAAAAAACCTCTTAATTGTGATAAATAATTAAAAATATCTTTTACAACACATCTTCTTAATCAAGTTAATAAAAAAAAATTAAACACTCATAATCAAAAAAAAAACTGATAGAAAAAAGTAATTTTTAAATTTTTAGTTAAAAAAGGTATTAGAAAGAAAACTAAAATAGAAAATAGTAAAGCTAAAACTCTAAATAATTTATTAGGAATGCAACGTAAAATAGCATAAGCAAATAAAAAATATCATTCAGGCTTAATATGATCTGGAGTAGTTAAAAAATTAGCCTTTATATAATTATCTGGATCTGAGAAAATGTCTGAAAAAAAAAAGACAATGAAAAAAAAAAAAAAAAATAAAAAGAAAAACCTTAAAATATCTTTAATTCTAAAAAAAGGTCAAAAATCAATTTTGATACTACTAAAAAATCTAAGAGGATTTCTTGATCTTCTTCTAGAATGAATATAAAATAAATGTAAAAAAGAGAATAATACAATAATTAGTGGGAAAATAAAATGAAAAGTATAAAATCGAGTAAGTGTTGGAGGTCTTACAGAATATCTCCCTCATAATCAAAATACTATATTTTTTCTAAAATAAGGAATAGAAGAAATTATATTAGTAATAACAGTAGCTCTTCAAAAACTTATTTGTCTTCAAGGTAATACATATCTTAAGAAGGCAGTTAACATAGATAATATTAACAAAATTACTCTAATTATTCATGCTATTAAATTAGAATATCGCTTATAATAAACACCACGTATTACATGAAGATAAATTAAACAAACAAAAAAACTAGCTCTATTTATGTGAATATAACGAATAATTCATCTTCCATTAATATTTGTAACGATGTGATTAATTGAATTAAAAGATAAATTAATATCAGAAATATAATGTATTGTTAAAAATAATCTTGATAAAATTTGAATTATAAGGAAAAAACCCACACAAGAACCAAAGTTTCAAAAATAAGAAATATTAATAGGTGTAGGTAAGCGAGAAAGGGAGTTATAAATTGGTTTAATGATATAATTATTACGAAACAAAGTGTATATTTTATTAATATTTTAAACTTTGAAGGTTTATAGTTTATTTAACTTAAAACACTAATTTTATTATCTAGTATATCTTTTTAGATAAACTACCTTGTTACGCCTTAATAATAAATTAATAATATTTGGCGGGCGGTGAGTACTCTTTTTTATTTCATAAAATTTTTTTTTTATTACTTATAAGTTCTCTTTTTTTTTTCCTTTTTAATTTTTTAACTTGAACCTCATTAAGTTGATTAACAAAGGTGCATGGTGACCTATCTTTTTTTTTTTAAAAAAAAGTTTTTTTATTTTAAAAAAACTAGATGGACATACACAACCTATAATTAAACTAAAAATAACGGGGATCATCATATTAAACCACAAGGCTCCCTATTATTTTTACCGTCTAGTGTTTTAATTTTTATCTTCTCCTTTACTAATTTAATACACGGGTATCAAATCCGTTTTTTTTTTATTAAAAAAATTAAACATTTGTTTTTTTTCTATATTAAACAATATTTTTAAAAAAACTTATTTCAATAGTGTAACCGCAGCTGCTGGCACTATTTTTGCCGAAATTAAAGCTGAGTAAAATATATTATAGCTCAAAAATATATATTAATAAATATTTTAGACTTCAAATTATATATATACAGCTATATCAATGTTTTTTTAAACCATCACAAAATTTACAAAAGTGTGTATTTTATGATACTATTTCAAATTAGCAATTTGTTTTTTTCACTTTTTTGCTGTATTAATAGTATACTTATTATAAAGTTACGATATTATTGTGTAAAATTATAAAATGAAAAATAATATAAATATTGTAACTAAAGGTAATATAATTTTTCATGTTAAAAAAATCAAGTCAAAAAATTTATAACGAGGCAAAGTTGCTCGAATGTGAATAACTATTATAATCAAACAACAAACTATTATAAAAAAAAATAAAAAATAGCCGAAAAAAATAATAGAAGTTAAAAAAGATATAAATCAAATACTTATATATTCAGATAAAAAAAGTAAAGTAAACCTAGTTCTTGAATATTCAACATTATATCTTCTCACTAATTCTGATTCTCTTTCTACTAAATCAAAAGGTGTTCGATTTAGTTCTGCAGAAAAGATTACTGTCCAAAAGAAAAAAAAAAAAAAAAAAAAAAAATTTTTGAAAAAATCAATATTAAAAAATAAAAAAACACCTCATGAAAAAGAATTAAACTTTAAAACAAATATAAAAATAAAAAAACCTATTACAATTTCATATGAAATTATTTGAGCTACTGCTCGAATTCTTCTCACTATAGAATATGTATTACTAGAACCTCACCCAGCTCAAATTAAGGCATAAACTAAAACGCTTCTAAATAATAAAGTAATTACTACTGAACACTCTAAGAAACTGAAATTATAAAAAATAACAAAAAAAAATCAACTTAAAATTGATAAACAAAATCTATACAATGGAGATATTAGAAAAAAAAAAATTCGCATATTAGGTGTGTTCAAATATTTTTTTAAAATCAATTTTATTCTATCTGAAATAGTTTGAAGACACCTAAACCATCTCACTATGTTTGGTCTTTTTCGTTTTTGATCTAATCTTAAAAAATTACGCTCCAATAATACTAAAAAAGCTACTAATAATAAAATTATTAAAATAAAAAAAAAAGAAAATAAAACTTTAAACAATTAATAAAAAAAAATAAAATTATATAAAAATACATAAATACTAAATATAGATATTTATTTATGTTTAAATATTTATATATATATATATATAAATAAATATATATGTATTTATATATTATGTGTTTATTTATAATTTAAATTATATGAGCATATATACTTAATTTTATATAATTTTATTTTAAAAATTACATTCTATATTTATATAATATTATTTATTTTTTATAAATATATTTTTATATTAATATAAATTTTAAAGTAATTAATAAGAAGTAATGAAAGAACAATTAAATAAGATCTGAATTTTAGAAGAATTCCATTTTTTTTAAACTATTCCTTTTTTAAAAGGAACATAATCTTCTTCATATTAAAAATATAATGCTTAAATTATTAAAAGCTTCTTTTAAAACAATAAATACATTAGGGTATTTAAACCATTAAAAATTTTACAAATTTCCACTTTTTTCAGACACTTAATGTAAAAAAATTTTAAAAAAATATTTCTTTTATTTTTTATATATGTCATAATTAAACTAAAAATAAAAACACCCTCTGAAGCAGTTAATACTATAAAAAAAAAAATTATGTTTATTTCTTTAATATAAAAAAAGAAAATAAAAATAACAACTAATAAATATATAAACTCTAGAAAAATTACCAATTTTAAAAAATTTATTTTTCTAAAAAAAAAAAAAATTACATAAATAAAAAATAAAAAAAACACTAATATAAAATCTAATAGAAACTTCATTTTACAAAAACGATATTTTTTTTAAACTATATTATATGATTAAAAATTTTATAATTAATTTATTTTAATTATAAATAATAATGATCCCTTTTATTTAATTTTAAAAATAAATATTATTAATATAAATTAATATTGTTTTTCTAAAGATATATTAACAGATATAAACAAAACTATAATTAAAAAGAAAACTCTTAAAAAAAGAAATAAAATTCTATAATTAGTTATTAATCTACTATAATCTAAGGACTTATTTAAATTAAAATAAATTAAATTTATTTTAGATTTTAATATTATAATAAGATAAAAAAAAAAAATATAGTTTAATCGGGATTTTTTATTAAAAAAAAAAAAAGTGCTTATTAATATTCTATAACTAAAAAAAAGAAGTAATCTTCTTAAATATAAAATTCTTATTAAACACACAAAAAAACTATGTCTTAAAAAAAATACAAAAAATAATAATCATAAAAAAAGAAAAAAAATAAGAAAAAAAATTGTATAAAAATTTTCCTCACAAAAAATAATTTGAAATAAAAAAAAAAAAAGAATAAAAAAAAAAAAATCTAATGAAAAAAAAAAAATCATATAAGAGGTATCATTATTATAATAATTTCTGTTAAACCGAAAATAACTATTTTAAATATAAAATAAACTCTTAATATCGACTTAATTTCTTACTTTAGACAAAAATATGAATTATTATAAATATATTCTATATCGATAGAAAAATAATTTTTCTTAATTATCACAAAATTAAATTTTACATAAACTACTAAAAATAAAGGTGATTATTATATCACATATTTAGTTTTATCAAAACAATTCGTTTATAATCCGACACTTTAAAAATCACTTTTTGAAGATTTTTAATTTGGAAAATTAAAGTATTTTTTATACTACAATTAAAAAATAAATAAAATAAAATCCTTTCGTACTATTATTTTATATTTATCAAAGAAAAAAAACCAAACTAAATTACTCCGTTCTAAACCCAACTCACGTAAAATTTTAAATGAGGAACAATCATTATTATTTTAAATACTGCCCCAAAAAAATATTTTGAGCCGACATCGAGGTCGTAAATAAATAAATTAATATGTTCTCTTTTTATTTATTGCGCTGTTATCCCTAGGGTTAATTTATTTTCTTTTTAAAGGTTTAAAATTAGTATTTATATTAATAAAAAAAAAAATAATTGTTTATTTTTTAACTATCACTGCCCCAGTCAAGTTTTTTAAAAAAATTTTTTTTAATAAACCTAAATTACCAAGGGTCTTTTCTTTCTTTTAAAAAGTAATAGCTTATTTAACTATTAAAGTATTTTCATTTTTAAAAAATAAAAAAAAAAAAATATTTTTCATAAATATATTCTTTTAAAAATATACCATATGTAAAAAAAAAATTAATCTTTTCTTAAAATACTTTAAAATAAAAATCTATAAAGTAAGTGTTTAGTAAACTTTTAAATTTTTTTTCTAGTCATTTATTTTTTTTTTATTCATAATGTGATATATTTAAAATATTAATATTAGTGCAAAAAATTACTCATATATACCATTTTTTTAATATTTATTAATAAGTAATAATATATAAAAAAAATAAAAAAAAGTTTTTATACTTCAAAAACACTTTAAATAAAAAGTTTATATTATATTTTGTAAATTTTCCATAAAATCTTATTAAATTAAAAGCTGACCCTTTAAAATATAATAAAAAATTTTTATTTAATATATTTCAATATTAAATATATATTTAAACTCAAAATAGTACATAAAAAAGAAAATCGAGTATTTTCGATAAAAAAAATTTTTTTTTAATTTTTTTGTATATCCATTTCCAAAAAGGAAAATTTAATATAATGATTAAAAAATAAAAGATTCACATCTTTTTATTTATTAAAATA
>CAWUFA030000003.1:0-10136 GCA_963921275.4 uncultured Hormoscilla sp.
TTCCAACACTCGATCAGTCCTTGCCCTGAACCGAGAAAACGAATCGAACTCTTGAAAATGAGCTTTCCAACACTCGATCAGTCGTTGCCCTGAACCGAGAAAACGAATCGAACTCTTGAAAATGAGCTTTCCAACACTCGATCAGTCGTTGCCCTGAACCGAGAAAACGAATCGAACTCTTGAAAATGAGCTTTCCAACACTCGATCAGTCGTTGCCCTGAACCGAGAAAACGAATCGAACTCTTGAAAATGAGCTTTCCAACACTCGATCAGTCCGTTGCCCTGAACCGAGAAAACGAATCGAACTCTTGAAAATGAGCTTTCCAACACTCGATCAGTCGTTGCCCTGAACCGAGAAAACGAATCGAACTCTTGAAAATGAGCTTTCCAACACTCGATCAGTCGTTGCCCTGAACCGAGAAAACGAATCGAACTCTTGAAAATGAGCTTTCCAACACTCGATCAGTCGTTGCCCTGAACCGAGAAAACGAATCGAACTCTTGAAAATGAGCTTTCCAACACTCGATCAGTCGTTGCCCTGAACCGAGAAAACGAATCGAACTCTTGAAAATGAGCTTTCCAACACTCGATCAGTGAGTTGCCCTGAACCGAGAAAACGAATCGAACTCTTGAAAATGAGCTTTCCAACACTCGATCAGTCGTTGCCCTGAACCGAGAAAACGAATCGAACTCTTGAAAATGAGCTTTCCAACACTCGATCAGTGGTTGCCCTGAACCGAGAAAACGAATCGAACTCTTGAAAATGAGCTTTCCAACACTCGATCAGTGGTTGCCCTGAACCGAGAAAACGAATCGAACTCTTGAAAATGAGCTTTCCAACACTCGATCAGTGGTTGCCCTGAACCGAGAAAACGAATCGAACTCTTGAAAATGAGCTTTCCAACACTCGATCAGTCGTTGCCCTGAACCGAGAAAACGAATCGAACTCTTGAAAATGAGCTTTCCAACACTCGATCAGTGGTTGCCCTGAACCGAGAAAACGAATCGAACTCTTGAAAATGAGCTTTCCAACACTCGATCAGTCGTTGCCCTGAACCGAGAAAACGAATCGAACTCTTGAAAATGAGCTTTCCAACACTCGATCAGTCGTTGCCCTGAACCGAGAAAACGAATCGAACTCTTGAAAATGAGCTTTCCAACACTCGATCAGTCGTTGCCCTGAACCGAGAAAACGAATCGAACTCTTGAAAATGAGCTTTCCAACACTCGATCAGTCGTTGCCCTGAACCGAGAAAACGAATCGAACTCTTGAAAATGAGCTTTCCAACACTCGATCAGTGGTTGCCCTGAACCGAGAAAACGAATCGAACTCTTGAAAATGAGCTTTCCAACACTCGATCAGTCGTTGCCCTGAACCGAGAAAACGAATCGAACTCTTGAAAATGAGCTTTCCAACACTCGATCAGTGGTTGCCCTGAACCGAGAAAACGAATCGAACTCTTGAAAATGAGCTTTCCAACACTCGATCAGTCGTTGCCCTGAACCGAGAAAACGAATCGAACTCTTGAAAATGAGCTTTCCAACACTCGATCAGTCGTTGCCCTGAACCGAGAAAACGAATCGAACTCTTGAAAATGAGCTTTCCAACACTCGATCAGTCGTTGCCCTGAACCGAGAAAACGAATCGAACTCTTGAAAATGAGCTTTCCAACACTCGATCAGTGGTTGCCCTGAACCGAGAAAACGAATCGAACTCTTGAAAATGAGCTTTCCAACACTCGATCAGTCGTTGCCCTGAACCGAGAAAACGAATCGAACTCTTGAAAATGAGCTTTCCAACACTCGATCAGTGGTTGCCCTGAACCGAGAAAACGAATCGAACTCTTGAAAATGAGCTTTCCAACACTCGATCAGTGGTTGCCCTGAACCGAGAAAACGAATCGAACTCTTGAAAATGAGCTTTCCAACACTCGATCAGTGGTTGCCCTGAACCGAGAAAACGAATCGAACTCTTGAAAATGAGCTTTCCAACACTCGATCAGTCGTTGCCCTGAACCGAGAAAACGAATCGAACTCTTGAAAATGAGCTTTCCAACACTCGATCAGTCGTTGCCCTGAACCGAGAAAACGAATCGAACTCTTGAAAATGAGCTTTCCAACACTCGATCAGTGGTTGCCCTGAACCGAGAAAACGAATCGAACTCTTGAAAATGAGCTTTCCAACACTCGATCAGTCGTTGCCCTGAACCGAGAAAACGAATCGAACTCTTGAAAATGAGCTTTCCAACACTCGATCAGTCGTTGCCCTGAACCGAGAAAACGAATCGAACTCTTGAAAATGAGCTTTCCAACACTCGATCAGTTTGCCCTGAACCGAGAAAACGAATCGAACTCTTGAAAATGAGCTTTCCAACACTCGATCAGTCGTTGCCCTGAACCGAGAAAACGAATCGAACTCTTGAAAATGAGCTTTCCAACACTCGATCAGTCGTTGCCCTGAACCGAGAAAACGAATCGAACTCTTGAAAATGAGCTTTCCAACACTCGATCAGTGGTTGCCCTGAACCGAGAAAACGAATCGAACTCTTGAAAATGAGCTTTCCAACACTCGATCAGTCGTTGCCCTGAACCGAGAAAACGAATCGAACTCTTGAAAATGAGCTTTCCAACACTCGATCAGTCGTTGCCCTGAACCGAGAAAACGAATCGAACTCTTGAAAATGAGCTTTCCAACACTCGATCAGTCGTTGCCCTGAACCGAGAAAACGAATCGAACTCTTGAAAATGAGCTTTCCAACACTCGATCAGTGGTTGCCCTGAACCGAGAAAACGAATCGAACTCTTGAAAATGAGCTTTCCAACACTCGATCAGTGGTTGCCCTGAACCGAGAAAACGAATCGAACTCTTGAAAATGAGCTTTCCAACACTCGATCAGTGGTTGCCCTGAACCGAGAAAACGAATCGAACTCTTGAAAATGAGCTTTCCAACACTCGATCAGTCGTTGCCCTGAACCGAGAAAACGAATCGAACTCTTGAAAATGAGCTTTCCAACACTCGATCAGTGGTTGCCCTGAACCGAGAAAACGAATCGAACTCTTGAAAATGAGCTTTCCAACACTCGATCAGTGGTTGCCCTGAACCGAGAAAACGAATCGAACTCTTGAAAATGAGCTTTCCAACACTCGATCAGTGGTTGCCCTGAACCGAGAAAACGAATCGAACTCTTGAAAATGAGCTTTCCAACACTCGATCAGTCGTTGCCCTGAACCGAGAAAACGAATCGAACTCTTGAAAATGAGCTTTCCAACACTCGATCAGTCGTTGCCCTGAACCGAGAAAACGAATCGAACTCTTGAAAATGAGCTTTCCAACACTCGATCAGTCGTTGCCCTGAACCGAGAAAACGAATCGAACTCTTGAAAATGAGCTTTCCAACACTCGATCAGTCGTTGCCCTGAACCGAGAAAACGAATCGAACTCTTGAAAATGAGCTTTCCAACACTCGATCAGTGGTTGCCCTGAACCGAGAAAACGAATCGAACTCTTGAAAATGAGCTTTCCAACACTCGATCAGTCGTTGCCCTGAACCGAGAAAACGAATCGAACTCTTGAAAATGAGCTTTCCAACACTCGATCAGTGGTTGCCCTGAACCGAGAAAACGAATCGAACTCTTGAAAATGAGCTTTCCAACACTCGATCAGTCGTTGCCCTGAACCGAGAAAACGAATCGAACTCTTGAAAATGAGCTTTCCAACACTCGATCAGTCGTTGCCCTGAACCGAGAAAACGAATCGAACTCTTGAAAATGAGCTTTCCAACACTCGATCAGTCGTTGCCCTGAACCGAGAAAACGAATCGAACTCTTGAAAATGAGCTTTCCAACACTCGATCAGTCGTTGCCCTGAACCGAGAAAACGAATCGAACTCTTGAAAATGAGCTTTCCAACACTCGATCAGTGGTTGCCCTGAACCGAGAAAACGAATCGAACTCTTGAAAATGAGCTTTCCAACACTCGATCAGTCGTTGCCCTGAACCGAGAAAACGAATCGAACTCTTGAAAATGAGCTTTCCAACACTCGATCAGTCGTTGCCCTGAACCGAGAAAACGAATCGAACTCTTGAAAATGAGCTTTCCAACACTCGATCAGTGGTTGCCCTGAACCGAGAAAACGAATCGAACTCTTGAAAATGAGCTTTCCAACACTCGATCAGTGGTTGCCCTGAACCGAGAAAACGAATCGAACTCTTGAAAATGAGCTTTCCAACACTCGATCAGTCGTTGCCCTGAACCGAGAAAACGAATCGAACTCTTGAAAATGAGCTTTCCAACACTCGATCAGTGGTTGCCCTGAACCGAGAAAACGAATCGAACTCTTGAAAATGAGCTTTCCAACACTCGATCAGTGGTTGCCCTGAACCGAGAAAACGAATCGAACTCTTGAAAATGAGCTTTCCAACACTCGATCAGTGGTTGCCCTGAACCGCCCTGAACGAATCGAACTCTTGAAAATGAGCTTTCCAACACTCGATCAGTCGTTGCCCTGAAGAAAACGAATCGAACTCTTGAAAATGAGCTTTCCAACACTCGATCAGTCGTTGCCCTGAACCGAGAAAACGAATCGAACTCTTGAAAATGAGCTTTCCAACACTCGATCAGTCGTTGCCCTGAACCGAGAAAACGAATCGAACTCTTGAAAATGAGCTTTCCAACACTCGATCAGTCGTTGCCCTGAACCGAGAAAACGAATCGAACTCTTGAAAATGAGCTTTCCAACACTCGATCAGTCGTTGCCCTGAACCGAGAAAACGAATCGAACTCTTGAAAATGAGCTTTCCAACACTCGATCAGTCGTTGCCCTGAACCGAGAAAACGAATCGAACTCTTGAAAATGAGCTTTCCAACACTCGATCAGTCGTTGCCCTGAACCGAGAAAACGAATCGAACTCTTGAAAATGAGCTTTCCAACACTCGATCAGTGGTTGCCCTGAACCGAGAAAACGAATCGAACTCTTGAAAATGAGCTTTCCAACACTCGATCAGTGGTTGCCCTGAACCGAGAAAACGAATCGAACTCTTGAAAATGAGCTTTCCAACACTCGATCAGTGGTTGCCCTGAACCGAGAAAACGAATCGAACTCTTGAAAATGAGCTTTCCAACACTCGATCAGTGGTTGCCCTGAACCGAGAAAACGAATCGAACTCTTGAAAATGAGCTTTCCAACACTCGATCAGTCGTTGCCCTGAACCGAGAAAACGAATCGAACTCTTGAAAATGAGCTTTCCAACACTCGATCAGTCGTTGCCCTGAACCGAGAAAACGAATCGAACTCTTGAAAATGAGCTTTCCAACACTCGATCAGTGGTTGCCCTGAACCGAGAAAACGAATCGAACTCTTGAAAATGAGCTTTCCAACACTCGATCAGTCGGTTGCCCTGAACCGAGAAAACGAATCGAACTCTTGAAAATGAGCTTTCCAACACTCGATCAGTCGTTGCCCTGAACCGAGAAAACGAATCGAACTCTTGAAAATGAGCTTTCCAACACTCGATCAGTCGTTGCCCTGAACCGAGAAAACGAATCGAACTCTTGAAAATGAGCTTTCCAACACTCGATCAGTGGTTGCCCTGAACCGAGAAAACGAATCGAACTCTTGAAAATGAGCTTTCCAACACTCGATCAGTGGTTGCCCTGAACCGAGAAAACGAATCGAACTCTTGAAAATGAGCTTTCCAACACTCGATCAGTCGTTGCCCTGAACCGAGAAAACGAATCGAACTCTTGAAAATGAGCTTTCCAACACTCGATCAGTCGTTGCCCTGAACCGAGAAAACGAATCGAACTCTTGAAAATGAGCTTTCCAACACTCGATCAGTCGTTGCCCTGAACCGAGAAAACGAATCGAACTCTTGAAAATGAGCTTTCCAACACTCGATCAGTCGTTGCCCTGAACCGAGAAAACGAATCGAACTCTTGAAAATGAGCTTTCCAACACTCGATCAGTGGTTGCCCTGAACCGAGAAAACGAATCGAACTCTTGAAAATGAGCTTTCCAACACTCGATCAGTGGTTGCCCTGAACCGAGAAAACGAATCGAACTCTTGAAAATGAGCTTTCCAACACTCGATCAGTCGTTGCCCTGAACCGAGAAAACGAATCGAACTCTTGAAAATGAGCTTTCCAACACTCGATCAGTCGTTGCCCTGAACCGAGAAAACGAATCGAACTCTTGAAAATGAGCTTTCCAACACTCGATCAGTGGTTGCCCTGAACCGAGAAAACGAATCGAACTCTTGAAAATGAGCTTTCCAACACTCGATCAGTGGTTGCCCTGAACCGAGAAAACGAATCGAACTCTTGAAAATGAGCTTTCCAACACTCGATCAGTCGTTGCCCTGAACCGAGAAAACGAATCGAACTCTTGAAAATGAGCTTTCCAACACTCGATCAGTCGTTGCCCTGAACCGAGAAAACGAATCGAACTCTTGAAAATGAGCTTTCCAACACTCGATCAGTCGTTGCCCTGAACCGAGAAAACGAATCGAACTCTTGAAAATGAGCTTTCCAACACTCGATCAGTGGTTGCCCTGAACCGAGAAAACGAATCGAACTCTTGAAAATGAGCTTTCCAACACTCGATCAGTCGTTGCCCTGAACCGAGAAAACGAATCGAACTCTTGAAAATGAGCTTTCCAACACTCGATCAGTCGTTGCCCTGAACCGAGAAAACGAATCGAACTCTTGAAAATGAGCTTTCCAACACTCGATCAGTCGTTGCCCTGAACCGAGAAAACGAATCGAACTCTTGAAAATGAGCTTTCCAACACTCGATCAGTCGTTGCCCTGAACCGAGAAAACGAATCGAACTCTTGAAAATGAGCTTTCCAACACTCGATCAGTCGTTGCCCTGAACCGAGAAAACGAATCGAACTCTTGAAAATGAGCTTTCCAACACTCGATCAGTCGTTGCCCTGAACCGAGAAAACGAATCGAACTCTTGAAAATGAGCTTTCCAACACTCGATCAGTGGTTGCCCTGAACCGAGAAAACGAATCGAACTCTTGAAAATGAGCTTTCCAACACTCGATCAGTCGTTGCCCTGAACCGAGAAAACGAATCGAACTCTTGAAAATGAGCTTTCCAACACTCGATCAGTGGTTGCCCTGAACCGAGAAAACGAATCGAACTCTTGAAAATGAGCTTTCCAACACTCGATCAGTGGTTGCCCTGAACCGAGAAAACGAATCGAACTCTTGAAAATGAGCTTTCCAACACTCGATCAGTGGTTGCCCTGAACCGAGAAAACGAATCGAACTCTTGAAAATGAGCTTTCCAACACTCGATCAGTCGTTGCCCTGAACCGAGAAAACGAATCGAACTCTTGAAAATGAGCTTTCCAACACTCGATCAGTGGTTGCCCTGAACCGAGAAAACGAATCGAACTCTTGAAAATGAGCTTTCCAACACTCGATCAGTGGTTGCCCTGAACCGAGAAAACGAATCGAACTCTTGAAAATGAGCTTTCCAACACTCGATCAGTGGTTGCCCTGAACCGAGAAAACGAATCGAACTCTTGAAAATGAGCTTTCCAACACTCGATCAGTCGTTGCCCTGAACCGAGAAAACGAATCGAACTCTTGAAAATGAGCTTTCCAACACTCGATCAGTGAACCGAGAAAACGAATCGTTGCCCTGAACCGAGAAAACGAATCGAACTCTTGAAAATGAGCTTTCCAACACTCGATCAGTCGTTGCCCTGAACCGAGAAAACGAATCGAACTCTTGAAAATGAGCTTTCCAACACTCGATCAGTGGTTGCCCTGAACCAACCGAGAAAACGAATCGAACTCTTGAAAATGAGCTTTCCAACACTCGATCAGTCGTTGCCTGAACCGAGAAAACGAATCGAACTCTTGAAAATGAGCTTTCCAACACTCGATCAGTCGTTGCCCTGAACCGACGAATCGAACTCTTGAAAATGAGCTTTCCAACACTCGATCAGTCGTTGCCCTGAACCGAGAAAACGAATCGAACTCTTGAAAATGAGCTTTCCAACACTCGATCAGTCGTTGCCCTGAACCGAGAAAACGAATCGAACTCTTGAAAATGAGCTTTCCAACACTCGATCAGTCGTTGCCCTGAACCGAGAAAACGAATCGAACTCTTGAAAATGAGCTTTCCAACACTCGATCAGTCGTTGCCCTGAACCGAGAAAACGAATCGAACTCTTGAAAATGAGCTTTCCAACACTCGATCAGTCGTTGCCCTGAACCGAGAAAACGAATCGAACTCTTGAAAATGAGCTTTCCAACACTCGATCAGTCGTTGCCCTGAACCGAGAAAACGAATCGAACTCTTGAAAATGAGCTTTCCAACACTCGATCAGTCGTTGCCCTGAACCGAGAAAACGAATCGAACTCTTGAAAATGAGCTTTCCAACACTCGATCAGTCGTTGCCCTGAACCGAGAAAACGAATCGAACTCTTGAAAATGAGCTTTCCAACACTCGATCAGTCGTTGCCCTGAACCGAGAAAACGAATCGAACTCTTGAAAATGAGCTTTCCAACACTCGATCAGTCGTTGCCCTGAACCGAGAAAACGAATCGAACTCTTGAAAATGAGCTTTCCAACACTCGATCAGTCGTTGCCCTGAACCGAGAAAACGAATCGAACTCTTGAAAATGAGCTTTCCAACACTCGAGAGTCGTTGCCCTGAACCGAGAAAACGAATCGAACTCTTGAAAATGAGCTTTCCAACACTCGATCAGTCGTTGCCCTGAACCGAGAAAACGAATCGAACTCTTGAAAATGAGCTTTCCAACACTCGATCAGTCGTTGCCCTGAACCGAGAAAACGAATCGAACTCTTGAAAATGAGCTTTCCAACACTCGATCAGTCGTTGCCCTGAACCGAGAAAACGAATCGAACTCTTGAAAATGAGCTTTCCAACACTCGATCAGTCGTTGCCCTGAACCGAGAAAACGAATCGAACTCTTGAAAATGAGCTTTCCAACACTCGATCAGTCGTTGCCCTGAACCGAGAAAACGAATCGAACTCTTGAAAATGAGCTTTCCAACACTCGATCAGTCGTTGCCCTGAACCGAGAAAACGAATCGAACTCTTGAAAATGAGCTTTCCAACACTCGATCAGTCGTTGCCCTGAACCGAGAAAACGAATCGAACTCTTGAAAATGAGCTTTCCAACACTCGATCAGTCGTTGCCCTGAACCGAGAAAACGAATCGAACTCTTGAAAATGAGCTTTCCAACACTCGATCAGTCGTTGCCCTGAACCGAGAAAACGAATCGAACTCTTGAAAATGAGCTTTCCAACACTCGATCAGTCGTTGCCCTGAACCGAGAAAACGAATCGAACTCTTGAAAATGAGCTTTCCAACACTCGATCAGTCGTTGCCCTGAACCGAGAAAACGAATCGAACTCTTGAAAATGAGCTTTCCAACACTCGAGTTGCCCTGAACCGAGAAAACGAATCGAACTCTTGAAAATGAGCTTTCCAACACTCGATCAGTCGTTGCCCTGAACCGAGAAAACGAATCGAACTCTTGAAAATGAGCTTTCCAACACTCGATCAGTCGTTGCCCTGAACCGAGAAAACGAATCGAACTCTTGAAAATGAGCTTTCCAACACTCGATCAGTCGTTGCCCTGAACCCGAACTCTTGAAAATGAGCTTTCCAACACTCGATCAGTCGTTGCCCTGAACCGAGAAAACGAATCGAACTCTTGAAAATGAGCTTTCCAACACTCGATCAGTCGTTGCCCTGAACCGAGAAAACGAATCGAACTCTTGAAAATGAGCTTTCCAACACTCGATCAGTCGTTGCCCTGAACCGAGAAAACGAATCGAACTCTTGAAAATGAGCTTTCCAACACTCGATCAGTCGTTGCCCTGAACCGAGAAAACGAATCGAACTCTTGAAAATGAGCTTTCCAACACTCGATCAGTCGTTGCCCTGAACCGAGAAAACGAATCGAACTCTTGAAAATGAGCTTTCCAACACTCGATCAGTCGTTGCCCTGAACCGAGAAAACGAATCGAACTCTTGAAAATGAGCTTTCCAACACTCGATCAGTCGTTGCCCTGAACCGAGAAAACGAATCGAACTCTTGAAAATGAGCTTTCCAACACTCGATCAGTGGTTGCCCTGAA
>CAWUFA030000004.1:0-51687 GCA_963921275.4 uncultured Hormoscilla sp.
ACTGGCGGGTTTGCTTGTTGTTTCATTTCAATCTCGATTGATTCAATAGTGATTTTCTTGCATCTTTTCTTTTGCATTTCAAAACGACGACGATTGCTTGCTGGTCGTCATTCTAGAGCCAGCCTTCAAATTTCAAAAGCGCTCGAGCGAGGGCCTTCAGGAAAATCATGCTCTCCCCTTACCAAGCGCTCGAGCAAGCCAGCAAGCAAAAGTAACCACAGGTGTGCCACTGAAGCGCTTCAATCAGGCTCGTGGCAAGCGCGCAAAAACTCATACTTACCTGACGAGGGTCTTCACCGTGATCACGTAGGCGGTGGGCCCAGGGCGAGGCCCGACCATTGCACTTCGGCCGGGTTGACCCCCGCGATTATCTCAAATGTGGATAACTCGGTCGTAGAATTTCTGTTGGTGGGGACTGCGTTCGCGCTATCCCTTAATTGTCGTCGCTTTTAATCGCTGCCCACACTTTGCCAGCCAGCTTATCAGTTCGTTTCGAGTCGATTTTGCAAAAGAACTAGCTCATAGGCAAGCTGCTTCGCTTAAAAAGCTCGTTTTCGCAAAACGCTATCGCCTACGACCATACCACGTTGAACGCACCCCATCTCGTCCGATCTGGGAAGTTAAGCAACGTCGGGCTCGGTTAGTACTTGGATGGGTGACCGCCTGGGAATACCGAGTGTTGTAGGCTTTTGCTTGAATGTTTTTTTTTTCAAAACAAGCGCGCCAACTTGTGACGAAAGTTGCGTTTTGGCACTCGAAATCAAACCGCAAGCAGAAGAGCGTTCAAAGGCAATAAAGCGGCTGCTCGACGATTGTTGGGCATTCTATTTGAATAAGGTAAGTTGAGCGCTATGAAGTGCTGTTTTTTTCAAAAATAAAGGACGAGCTGCGAGAACCTATCTCAAAAGCTCCTTAAAGATATATATCTAGAATATCAACGTGTGGTGATGGTGCGTGCGTGCACGCATTGTTTAACCCTTTGAGGATCATAATATTCTAATTTATAAAATTTGAGACAATTCCTTTATTGTTTGGAAACAACAAAGTTACAATGAATTTCAGAAAAATGGTTATTACGTCATAATGATATAAGATGTAACAATCATGTAACATATGTGTTACATTATCCCTCAAAGGGTTAAGAAAGAGAGGGGGAACGGCGGTGTTGATTCGTACTTGGAAATCGCTTCTCGGCTCTCAAGAGCTAAGATCAAGTGTAGTATCTGTTCTTCTCAGTTTAATACCTGGGACGGCCAGCATCGCTGGGCCCTTGTATTAATCGTATGTTTGAACAGAGGGTGACGATTGAAAGCTTGCTTTGTCGCACCCACGGGTTGTCCCGGTATTGCAGTACCTCCGGGCTCGGCCCACACCCGCCACTGGCGGGTTTGCTTGTTGTTTCATTTCAATCTCGATTGATTCAATAGTGATTTTCTTGCATCTTTTCTTTTGCATTTCAAAACGACGACGATTGCTTGCTGGTCGTCATTCTAGAGCCAGCCTTCAAATTTCAAAAGCGCTCGAGCGAGGGCCTTCAGGAAAATCATGCTCTCCCCTTACCAAGCGCTCGAGCAAGCCAGCAAGCAAAAGTAACCACAGGTGTGCCACTGAAGCGCTTCAATCAGGCTCGTGGCAAGCGCGCAAAAACTCATACTTACCTGACGAGGGTCTTCACCGTGATCACGTAGGCGGTGGGCCCAGGGCGAGGCCCGACCATTGCACTTCGGCCGGGTTGACCCCCGCGATTATCTCAAATGTGGATAACTCGGTCGTAGAATTTCTGTTGGTGGGGACTGCGTTCGCGCTATCCCTTAATTGTCGTCGCTTTTAATCGCTGCCCACACTTTGCCAGCCAGCTTATCAGTTCGTTTCGAGTCGATTTTGCAAAAGAACTAGCTCATAGGCAAGCTGCTTCGCTTAAAAAGCTCGTTTTCGCAAAACGCTATCGCCTACGACCATACCACGTTGAACGCACCCCATCTCGTCCGATCTGGGAAGTTAAGCAACGTCGGGCTCGGTTAGTACTTGGATGGGTGACCGCCTGGGAATACCGAGTGTTGTAGGCTTTTGCTTGAATGTTTTTTTTTTCAAAACAAGCGCGCCAACTTGTGACGAAAGTTGCGTTTTGGCACTCGAAATCAAACCGCAAGCAGAAGAGCGTTCAAAGGCAATAAAGCGGCTGCTCGACGATTGTTGGGCATTCTATTTGAATAAGGTAAGTTGAGCGCTATGAAGTGCTGTTTTTTTCAAAAATAAAGGACGAGCTGCGAGAACCTATCTCAAAAGCTCCTTAAAGATATATATCTAGAATATCAACGTGTGGTGATGGTGCGTGCGTGCACGCATTGTTTAACCCTTTGAGGATCATAATATTCTAATTTATAAAATTTGAGACAATTCCTTTATTGTTTGGAAACAACAAAGTTACAATGAATTTCAGAAAAATGGTTATTACGTCATAATGATATAAGATGTAACAATCATGTAACATATGTGTTACATTATCCCTCAAAGGGTTAAGAAAGAGAGGGGGAACGGCGGTGTTGATTCGTACTTGGAAATCGCTTCTCGGCTCTCAAGAGCTAAGATCAAGTGTAGTATCTGTTCTTCTCAGTTTAATACCTGGGACGGCCAGCATCGCTGGGCCCTTGTATTAATCGTATGTTTGAACAGAGGGTGACGATTGAAAGCTTGCTTTGTCGCACCCACGGGTTGTCCCGGTATTGCAGTACCTCCGGGCTCGGCCCACACCCGCCACTGGCGGGTTTGCTTGTTGTTTCATTTCAATCTCGATTGATTCAATAGTGATTTTCTTGCATCTTTTCTTTTGCATTTCAAAACGACGACGATTGCTTGCTGGTCGTCATTCTAGAGCCAGCCTTCAAATTTCAAAAGCGCTCGAGCGAGGGCCTTCAGGAAAATCATGCTCTCCCCTTACCAAGCGCTCGAGCAAGCCAGCAAGCAAAAGTAACCACAGGTGTGCCACTGAAGCGCTTCAATCAGGCTCGTGGCAAGCGCGCAAAAACTCATACTTACCTGACGAGGGTCTTCACCGTGATCACGTAGGCGGTGGGCCCAGGGCGAGGCCCGACCATTGCACTTCGGCCGGGTTGACCCCCGCGATTATCTCAAATGTGGATAACTCGGTCGTAGAATTTCTGTTGGTGGGGACTGCGTTCGCGCTATCCCTTAATTGTCGTCGCTTTTAATCGCTGCCCACACTTTGCCAGCCAGCTTATCAGTTCGTTTCGAGTCGATTTTGCAAAAGAACTAGCTCATAGGCAAGCTGCTTCGCTTAAAAAGCTCGTTTTCGCAAAACGCTATCGCCTACGACCATACCACGTTGAACGCACCCCATCTCGTCCGATCTGGGAAGTTAAGCAACGTCGGGCTCGGTTAGTACTTGGATGGGTGACCGCCTGGGAATACCGAGTGTTGTAGGCTTTTGCTTGAATGTTTTTTTTTTCAAAACAAGCGCGCCAACTTGTGACGAAAGTTGCGTTTTGGCACTCGAAATCAAACCGCAAGCAGAAGAGCGTTCAAAGGCAATAAAGCGGCTGCTCGACGATTGTTGGGCATTCTATTTGAATAAGGTAAGTTGAGCGCTATGAAGTGCTGTTTTTTTCAAAAATAAAGGACGAGCTGCGAGAACCTATCTCAAAAGCTCCTTAAAGATATATATCTAGAATATCAACGTGTGGTGATGGTGCGTGCGTGCACGCATTGTTTAACCCTTTGAGGATCATAATATTCTAATTTATAAAATTTGAGACAATTCCTTTATTGTTTGGAAACAACAAAGTTACAATGAATTTCAGAAAAATGGTTATTACGTCATAATGATATAAGATGTAACAATCATGTAACATATGTGTTACATTATCCCTCAAAGGGTTAAGAAAGAGAGGGGGAACGGCGGTGTTGATTCGTACTTGGAAATCGCTTCTCGGCTCTCAAGAGCTAAGATCAAGTGTAGTATCTGTTCTTCTCAGTTTAATACCTGGGACGGCCAGCATCGCTGGGCCCTTGTATTAATCGTATGTTTGAACAGAGGGTGACGATTGAAAGCTTGCTTTGTCGCACCCACGGGTTGTCCCGGTATTGCAGTACCTCCGGGCTCGGCCCACACCCGCCACTGGCGGGTTTGCTTGTTGTTTCATTTCAATCTCGATTGATTCAATAGTGATTTTCTTGCATCTTTTCTTTTGCATTTCAAAACGACGACGATTGCTTGCTGGTCGTCATTCTAGAGCCAGCCTTCAAATTTCAAAAGCGCTCGAGCGAGGGCCTTCAGGAAAATCATGCTCTCCCCTTACCAAGCGCTCGAGCAAGCCAGCAAGCAAAAGTAACCACAGGTGTGCCACTGAAGCGCTTCAATCAGGCTCGTGGCAAGCGCGCAAAAACTCATACTTACCTGACGAGGGTCTTCACCGTGATCACGTAGGCGGTGGGCCCAGGGCGAGGCCCGACCATTGCACTTCGGCCGGGTTGACCCCCGCGATTATCTCAAATGTGGATAACTCGGTCGTAGAATTTCTGTTGGTGGGGACTGCGTTCGCGCTATCCCTTAATTGTCGTCGCTTTTAATCGCTGCCCACACTTTGCCAGCCAGCTTATCAGTTCGTTTTGAGTCGATTTTGCAAAAGAACTAGCTCATAGGCAAGCTGCTTCGCTTAAAAAGCTCGTTTTCGCAAAACGCTATCGCCTACGACCATACCACGTTGAACGCACCCCATCTCGTCCGATCTGGGAAGTTAAGCAACGTCGGGCTCGGTTAGTACTTGGATGGGTGACCGCCTGGGAATACCGAGTGTTGTAGGCTTTTGCTTGAATGTTTTTTTTTTCAAAACAAGCGCGCCAACTTGTGACGAAAGTTGCGTTTTGGCACTCGAAATCAAACCGCAAGCAGAAGAGCGTTCAAAGGCAATAAAGCGGCTGCTCGACGATTGTTGGGCATTCTATTTGAATAAGGTAAGTTGAGCGCTATGAAGTGCTGTTTTTTTCAAAAATAAAGGACGAGCTGCGAGAACCTATCTCAAAAGCTCCTTAAAGATATATATCTAGAATATCAACGTGTGGTGATGGTGCGTGCGTGCACGCATTGTTTAACCCTTTGAGGATCATAATATTCTAATTTATAAAATTTGAGACAATTCCTTTATTGTTTGGAAACAACAAAGTTACAATGAATTTCAGAAAAATGGTTATTACGTCATAATGATATAAGATGTAACAATCATGTAACATATGTGTTACATTATCCCTCAAAGGGTTAAGAAAGAGAGGGGGAACGGCGGTGTTGATTCGTACTTGGAAATCGCTTCTCGGCTCTCAAGAGCTAAGATCAAGTGTAGTATCTGTTCTTCTCAGTTTAATACCTGGGACGGCCAGCATCGCTGGGCCCTTGTATTAATCGTATGTTTGAACAGAGGGTGACGATTGAAAGCTTGCTTTGTCGCACCCACGGGTTGTCCCGGTATTGCAGTACCTCCGGGCTCGGCCCACACCCGCCACTGGCGGGTTTGCTTGTTGTTTCATTTCAATCTCGATTGATTCAATAGTGATTTTCTTGCATCTTTTCTTTTGCATTTCAAAACGACGACGATTGCTTGCTGGTCGTCATTCTAGAGCCAGCCTTCAAATTTCAAAAGCGCTCGAGCGAGGGCCTTCAGGAAAATCATGCTCTCCCCTTACCAAGCGCTCGAGCAAGCCAGCAAGCAAAAGTAACCACAGGTGTGCCACTGAAGCGCTTCAATCAGGCTCGTGGCAAGCGCGCAAAAACTCATACTTACCTGACGAGGGTCTTCACCGTGATCACGTAGGCGGTGGGCCCAGGGCGAGGCCCGACCATTGCACTTCGGCCGGGTTGACCCCCGCGATTATCTCAAATGTGGATAACTCGGTCGTAGAATTTCTGTTGGTGGGGACTGCGTTCGCGCTATCCCTTAATTGTCGTCGCTTTTAATCGCTGCCCACACTTTGCCAGCCAGCTTATCAGTTCGTTTCGAGTCGATTTTGCAAAAGAACTAGCTCATAGGCAAGCTGCTTCGCTTAAAAAGCTCGTTTTCGCAAAACGCTATCGCCTACGACCATACCACGTTGAACGCACCCCATCTCGTCCGATCTGGGAAGTTAAGCAACGTCGGGCTCGGTTAGTACTTGGATGGGTGACCGCCTGGGAATACCGAGTGTTGTAGGCTTTTGCTTGAATGTTTTTTTTTTCAAAACAAGCGCGCCAACTTGTGACGAAAGTTGCGTTTTGGCACTCGAAATCAAACCGCAAGCAGAAGAGCGTTCAAAGGCAATAAAGCGGCTGCTCGACGATTGTTGGGCATTCTATTTGAATAAGGTAAGTTGAGCGCTATGAAGTGCTGTTTTTTTCAAAAATAAAGGACGAGCTGCGAGAACCTATCTCAAAAGCTCCTTAAAGATATATATCTAGAATATCAACGTGTGGTGATGGTGCGTGCGTGCACGCATTGTTTAACCCTTTGAGGATCATAATATTCTAATTTATAAAATTTGAGACAATTCCTTTATTGTTTGGAAACAACAAAGTTACAATGAATTTCAGAAAAATGGTTATTACGTCATAATGATATAAGATGTAACAATCATGTAACATATGTGTTACATTATCCCTCAAAGGGTTAAGAAAGAGAGGGGGAACGGCGGTGTTGATTCGTACTTGGAAATCGCTTCTCGGCTCTCAAGAGCTAAGATCAAGTGTAGTATCTGTTCTTCTCAGTTTAATACCTGGGACGGCCAGCATCGCTGGGCCCTTGTATTAATCGTATGTTTGAACAGAGGGTGACGATTGAAAGCTTGCTTTGTCGCACCCACGGGTTGTCCCGGTATTGCAGTACCTCCGGGCTCGGCCCACACCCGCCACTGGCGGGTTTGCTTGTTGTTTCATTTCAATCTCGATTGATTCAATAGTGATTTTCTTGCATCTTTTCTTTTGCATTTCAAAACGACGACGATTGCTTGCTGGTCGTCATTCTAGAGCCAGCCTTCAAATTTCAAAAGCGCTCGAGCGAGGGCCTTCAGGAAAATCATGCTCTCCCCTTACCAAGCGCTCGAGCAAGCCAGCAAGCAAAAGTAACCACAGGTGTGCCACTGAAGCGCTTCAATCAGGCTCGTGGCAAGCGCGCAAAAACTCATACTTACCTGACGAGGGTCTTCACCGTGATCACGTAGGCGGTGGGCCCAGGGCGAGGCCCGACCATTGCACTTCGGCCGGGTTGACCCCCGCGATTATCTCAAATGTGGATAACTCGGTCGTAGAATTTCTGTTGGTGGGGACTGCGTTCGCGCTATCCCTTAATTGTCGTCGCTTTTAATCGCTGCCCACACTTTGCCAGCCAGCTTATCAGTTCGTTTCGAGTCGATTTTGCAAAAGAACTAGCTCATAGGCAAGCTGCTTCGCTTAAAAAGCTCGTTTTCGCAAAACGCTATCGCCTACGACCATACCACGTTGAACGCACCCCATCTCGTCCGATCTGGGAAGTTAAGCAACGTCGGGCTCGGTTAGTACTTGGATGGGTGACCGCCTGGGAATACCGAGTGTTGTAGGCTTTTGCTTGAATGTTTTTTTTTTCAAAACAAGCGCGCCAACTTGTGACGAAAGTTGCGTTTTGGCACTCGAAATCAAACCGCAAGCAGAAGAGCGTTCAAAGGCAATAAAGCGGCTGCTCGACGATTGTTGGGCATTCTATTTGAATAAGGTAAGTTGAGCGCTATGAAGTGCTGTTTTTTTCAAAAATAAAGGACGAGCTGCGAGAACCTATCTCAAAAGCTCCTTAAAGATATATATCTAGAATATCAACGTGTGGTGATGGTGCGTGCGTGCACGCATTGTTTAACCCTTTGAGGATCATAATATTCTAATTTATAAAATTTGAGACAATTCCTTTATTGTTTGGAAACAACAAAGTTACAATGAATTTCAGAAAAATGGTTATTACGTCATAATGATATAAGATGTAACAATCATGTAACATATGTGTTACATTATCCCTCAAAGGGTTAAGAAAGAGAGGGGGAACGGCGGTGTTGATTCGTACTTGGAAATCGCTTCTCGGCTCTCAAGAGCTAAGATCAAGTGTAGTATCTGTTCTTCTCAGTTTAATACCTGGGACGGCCAGCATCGCTGGGCCCTTGTATTAATCGTATGTTTGAACAGAGGGTGACGATTGAAAGCTTGCTTTGTCGCACCCACGGGTTGTCCCGGTATTGCAGTACCTCCGGGCTCGGCCCACACCCGCCACTGGCGGGTTTGCTTGTTGTTTCATTTCAATCTCGATTGATTCAATAGTGATTTTCTTGCATCTTTTCTTTTGCATTTCAAAACGACGACGATTGCTTGCTGGTCGTCATTCTAGAGCCAGCCTTCAAATTTCAAAAGCGCTCGAGCGAGGGCCTTCAGGAAAATCATGCTCTCCCCTTACCAAGCGCTCGAGCAAGCCAGCAAGCAAAAGTAACCACAGGTGTGCCACTGAAGCGCTTCAATCAGGCTCGTGGCAAGCGCGCAAAAACTCATACTTACCTGACGAGGGTCTTCACCGTGATCACGTAGGCGGTGGGCCCAGGGCGAGGCCCGACCATTGCACTTCGGCCGGGTTGACCCCCGCGATTATCTCAAATGTGGATAACTCGGTCGTAGAATTTCTGTTGGTGGGGACTGCGTTCGCGCTATCCCTTAATTGTCGTCGCTTTTAATCGCTGCCCACACTTTGCCAGCCAGCTTATCAGTTCGTTTCGAGTCGATTTTGCAAAAGAACTAGCTCATAGGCAAGCTGCTTCGCTTAAAAAGCTCGTTTTCGCAAAACGCTATCGCCTACGACCATACCACGTTGAACGCACCCCATCTCGTCCGATCTGGGAAGTTAAGCAACGTCGGGCTCGGTTAGTACTTGGATGGGTGACCGCCTGGGAATACCGAGTGTTGTAGGCTTTTGCTTGAATGTTTTTTTTTTCAAAACAAGCGCGCCAACTTGTGACGAAAGTTGCGTTTTGGCACTCGAAATCAAACCGCAAGCAGAAGAGCGTTCAAAGGCAATAAAGCGGCTGCTCGACGATTGTTGGGCATTCTATTTGAATAAGGTAAGTTGAGCGCTATGAAGTGCTGTTTTTTTCAAAAATAAAGGACGAGCTGCGAGAACCTATCTCAAAAGCTCCTTAAAGATATATATCTAGAATATCAACGTGTGGTGATGGTGCGTGCGTGCACGCATTGTTTAACCCTTTGAGGATCATAATATTCTAATTTATAAAATTTGAGACAATTCCTTTATTGTTTGGAAACAACAAAGTTACAATGAATTTCAGAAAAATGGTTATTACGTCATAATGATATAAGATGTAACAATCATGTAACATATGTGTTACATTATCCCTCAAAGGGTTAAGAAAGAGAGGGGGAACGGCGGTGTTGATTCGTACTTGGAAATCGCTTCTCGGCTCTCAAGAGCTAAGATCAAGTGTAGTATCTGTTCTTCTCAGTTTAATACCTGGGACGGCCAGCATCGCTGGGCCCTTGTATTAATCGTATGTTTGAACAGAGGGTGACGATTGAAAGCTTGCTTTGTCGCACCCACGGGTTGTCCCGGTATTGCAGTACCTCCGGGCTCGGCCCACACCCGCCACTGGCGGGTTTGCTTGTTGTTTCATTTCAATCTCGATTGATTCAATAGTGATTTTCTTGCATCTTTTCTTTTGCATTTCAAAACGACGACGATTGCTTGCTGGTCGTCATTCTAGAGCCAGCCTTCAAATTTCAAAAGCGCTCGAGCGAGGGCCTTCAGGAAAATCATGCTCTCCCCTTACCAAGCGCTCGAGCAAGCCAGCAAGCAAAAGTAACCACAGGTGTGCCACTGAAGCGCTTCAATCAGGCTCGTGGCAAGCGCGCAAAAACTCATACTTACCTGACGAGGGTCTTCACCGTGATCACGTAGGCGGTGGGCCCAGGGCGAGGCCCGACCATTGCACTTCGGCCGGGTTGACCCCCGCGATTATCTCAAATGTGGATAACTCGGTCGTAGAATTTCTGTTGGTGGGGACTGCGTTCGCGCTATCCCTTAATTGTCGTCGCTTTTAATCGCTGCCCACACTTTGCCAGCCAGCTTATCAGTTCGTTTCGAGTCGATTTTGCAAAAGAACTAGCTCATAGGCAAGCTGCTTCGCTTAAAAAGCTCGTTTTCGCAAAACGCTATCGCCTACGACCATACCACGTTGAACGCACCCCATCTCGTCCGATCTGGGAAGTTAAGCAACGTCGGGCTCGGTTAGTACTTGGATGGGTGACCGCCTGGGAATACCGAGTGTTGTAGGCTTTTGCTTGAATGTTTTTTTTTTCAAAACAAGCGCGCCAACTTGTGACGAAAGTTGCGTTTTGGCACTCGAAATCAAACCGCAAGCAGAAGAGCGTTCAAAGGCAATAAAGCGGCTGCTCGACGATTGTTGGGCATTCTATTTGAATAAGGTAAGTTGAGCGCTATGAAGTGCTGTTTTTTTCAAAAATAAAGGACGAGCTGCGAGAACCTATCTCAAAAGCTCCTTAAAGATATATATCTAGAATATCAACGTGTGGTGATGGTGCGTGCGTGCACGCATTGTTTAACCCTTTGAGGATCATAATATTCTAATTTATAAAATTTGAGACAATTCCTTTATTGTTTGGAAACAACAAAGTTACAATGAATTTCAGAAAAATGGTTATTACGTCATAATGATATAAGATGTAACAATCATGTAACATATGTGTTACATTATCCCTCAAAGGGTTAAGAAAGAGAGGGGGAACGGCGGTGTTGATTCGTACTTGGAAATCGCTTCTCGGCTCTCAAGAGCTAAGATCAAGTGTAGTATCTGTTCTTCTCAGTTTAATACCTGGGACGGCCAGCATCGCTGGGCCCTTGTATTAATCGTATGTTTGAACAGAGGGTGACGATTGAAAGCTTGCTTTGTCGCACCCACGGGTTGTCCCGGTATTGCAGTACCTCCGGGCTCGGCCCACACCCGCCACTGGCGGGTTTGCTTGTTGTTTCATTTCAATCTCGATTGATTCAATAGTGATTTTCTTGCATCTTTTCTTTTGCATTTCAAAACGACGACGATTGCTTGCTGGTCGTCATTCTAGAGCCAGCCTTCAAATTTCAAAAGCGCTCGAGCGAGGGCCTTCAGGAAAATCATGCTCTCCCCTTACCAAGCGCTCGAGCAAGCCAGCAAGCAAAAGTAACCACAGGTGTGCCACTGAAGCGCTTCAATCAGGCTCGTGGCAAGCGCGCAAAAACTCATACTTACCTGACGAGGGTCTTCACCGTGATCACGTAGGCGGTGGGCCCAGGGCGAGGCCCGACCATTGCACTTCGGCCGGGTTGACCCCCGCGATTATCTCAAATGTGGATAACTCGGTCGTAGAATTTCTGTTGGTGGGGACTGCGTTCGCGCTATCCCTTAATTGTCGTCGCTTTTAATCGCTGCCCACACTTTGCCAGCCAGCTTATCAGTTCGTTTCGAGTCGATTTTGCAAAAGAACTAGCTCATAGGCAAGCTGCTTCGCTTAAAAAGCTCGTTTTCGCAAAACGCTATCGCCTACGACCATACCACGTTGAACGCACCCCATCTCGTCCGATCTGGGAAGTTAAGCAACGTCGGGCTCGGTTAGTACTTGGATGGGTGACCGCCTGGGAATACCGAGTGTTGTAGGCTTTTGCTTGAATGTTTTTTTTTTCAAAACAAGCGCGCCAACTTGTGACGAAAGTTGCGTTTTGGCACTCGAAATCAAACCGCAAGCAGAAGAGCGTTCAAAGGCAATAAAGCGGCTGCTCGACGATTGTTGGGCATTCTATTTGAATAAGGTAAGTTGAGCGCTATGAAGTGCTGTTTTTTTCAAAAATAAAGGACGAGCTGCGAGAACCTATCTCAAAAGCTCCTTAAAGATATATATCTAGAATATCAACGTGTGGTGATGGTGCGTGCGTGCACGCATTGTTTAACCCTTTGAGGATCATAATATTCTAATTTATAAAATTTGAGACAATTCCTTTATTGTTTGGAAACAACAAAGTTACAATGAATTTCAGAAAAATGGTTATTACGTCATAATGATATAAGATGTAACATATGTGTTACATTATCCCTCAAAGGGTTAAGAAAGAGAGGGGGAACGGCGGTGTTGATTCGTACTTGGAAATCGCTTCTCGGCTCTCAAGAGCTAAGATCAAGTGTAGTATCTGTTCTTCTCAGTTTAATACCTGGGACGGCCAGCATCGCTGGGCCCTTGTATTAATCGTATGTTTGAACAGAGGGTGACGATTGAAAGCTTGCTTTGTCGCACCCACGGGTTGTCCCGGTATTGCAGTACCTCCGGGCTCGGCCCACACCCGCCACTGGCGGGTTTGCTTGTTGTTTCATTTCAATCTCGATTGATTCAATAGTGATTTTCTTGCATCTTTTCTTTTGCATTTCAAAACGACGACGATTGCTTGCTGGTCGTCATTCTAGAGCCAGCCTTCAAATTTCAAAAGCGCTCGAGCGAGGGCCTTCAGGAAAATCATGCTCTCCCCTTACCAAGCGCTCGAGCAAGCCAGCAAGCAAAAGTAACCACAGGTGTGCCACTGAAGCGCTTCAATCAGGCTCGTGGCAAGCGCGCAAAAACTCATACTTACCTGACGAGGGTCTTCACCGTGATCACGTAGGCGGTGGGCCCAGGGCGAGGCCCGACCATTGCACTTCGGCCGGGTTGACCCCCGCGATTATCTCAAATGTGGATAACTCGGTCGTAGAATTTCTGTTGGTGGGGACTGCGTTCGCGCTATCCCTTAATTGTCGTCGCTTTTAATCGCTGCCCACACTTTGCCAGCCAGCTTATCAGTTCGTTTCGAGTCGATTTTGCAAAAGAACTAGCTCATAGGCAAGCTGCTTCGCTTAAAAAGCTCGTTTTCGCAAAACGCTATCGCCTACGACCATACCACGTTGAACGCACCCCATCTCGTCCGATCTGGGAAGTTAAGCAACGTCGGGCTCGGTTAGTACTTGGATGGGTGACCGCCTGGGAATACCGAGTGTTGTAGGCTTTTGCTTGAATGTTTTTTTTTTCAAAACAAGCGCGCCAACTTGTGACGAAAGTTGCGTTTTGGCACTCGAAATCAAACCGCAAGCAGAAGAGCGTTCAAAGGCAATAAAGCGGCTGCTCGACGATTGTTGGGCATTCTATTTGAATAAGGTAAGTTGAGCGCTATGAAGTGCTGTTTTTTTCAAAAATAAAGGACGAGCTGCGAGAACCTATCTCAAAAGCTCCTTAAAGATATATATCTAGAATATCAACGTGTGGTGATGGTGCGTGCGTGCACGCATTGTTTAACCCTTTGAGGATCATAATATTCTAATTTATAAAATTTGAGACAATTCCTTTATTGTTTGGAAACAACAAAGTTACAATGAATTTCAGAAAAATGGTTATTACGTCATAATGATATAAGATGTAACATATGTGTTACATTATCCCTCAAAGGGTTAAGAAAGAGAGGGGGAACGGCGGTGTTGATTCGTACTTGGAAATCGCTTCTCGGCTCTCAAGAGCTAAGATCAAGTGTAGTATCTGTTCTTCTCAGTTTAATACCTGGGACGGCCAGCATCGCTGGGCCCTTGTATTAATCGTATGTTTGAACAGAGGGTGACGATTGAAAGCTTGCTTTGTCGCACCCACGGGTTGTCCCGGTATTGCAGTACCTCCGGGCTCGGCCCACACCCGCCACTGGCGGGTTTGCTTGTTGTTTCATTTCAATCTCGATTGATTCAATAGTGATTTTCTTGCATCTTTTCTTTTGCATTTCAAAACGACGACGATTGCTTGCTGGTCGTCATTCTAGAGCCAGCCTTCAAATTTCAAAAGCGCTCGAGCGAGGGCCTTCAGGAAAATCATGCTCTCCCCTTACCAAGCGCTCGAGCAAGCCAGCAAGCAAAAGTAACCACAGGTGTGCCACTGAAGCGCTTCAATCAGGCTCGTGGCAAGCGCGCAAAAACTCATACTTACCTGACGAGGGTCTTCACCGTGATCACGTAGGCGGTGGGCCCAGGGCGAGGCCCGACCATTGCACTTCGGCCGGGTTGACCCCCGCGATTATCTCAAATGTGGATAACTCGGTCGTAGAATTTCTGTTGGTGGGGACTGCGTTCGCGCTATCCCTTAATTGTCGTCGCTTTTAATCGCTGCCCACACTTTGCCAGCCAGCTTATCAGTTCGTTTCGAGTCGATTTTGCAAAAGAACTAGCTCATAGGCAAGCTGCTTCGCTTAAAAAGCTCGTTTTCGCAAAACGCTATCGCCTACGACCATACCACGTTGAACGCACCCCATCTCGTCCGATCTGGGAAGTTAAGCAACGTCGGGCTCGGTTAGTACTTGGATGGGTGACCGCCTGGGAATACCGAGTGTTGTAGGCTTTTGCTTGAATGTTTTTTTTTTCAAAACAAGCGCGCCAACTTGTGACGAAAGTTGCGTTTTGGCACTCGAAATCAAACCGCAAGCAGAAGAGCGTTCAAAGGCAATAAAGCGGCTGCTCGACGATTGTTGGGCATTCTATTTGAATAAGGTAAGTTGAGCGCTATGAAGTGCTGTTTTTTTCAAAAATAAAGGACGAGCTGCGAGAACCTATCTCAAAAGCTCCTTAAAGATATATATCTAGAATATCAACGTGTGGTGATGGTGCGTGCGTGCACGCATTGTTTAACCCTTTGAGGATCATAATATTCTAATTTATAAAATTTGAGACAATTCCTTTATTGTTTGGAAACAACAAAGTTACAATGAATTTCAGAAAAATGGTTATTACGTCATAATGATATAAGATGTAACAATCATGTAACATATGTGTTACATTATCCCTCAAAGGGTTAAGAAAGAGAGGGGGAACGGCGGTGTTGATTCGTACTTGGAAATCGCTTCTCGGCTCTCAAGAGCTAAGATCAAGTGTAGTATCTGTTCTTCTCAGTTTAATACCTGGGACGGCCAGCATCGCTGGGCCCTTGTATTAATCGTATGTTTGAACAGAGGGTGACGATTGAAAGCTTGCTTTGTCGCACCCACGGGTTGTCCCGGTATTGCAGTACCTCCGGGCTCGGCCCACACCCGCCACTGGCGGGTTTGCTTGTTGTTTCATTTCAATCTCGATTGATTCAATAGTGATTTTCTTGCATCTTTTCTTTTGCATTTCAAAACGACGACGATTGCTTGCTGGTCGTCATTCTAGAGCCAGCCTTCAAATTTCAAAAGCGCTCGAGCGAGGGCCTTCAGGAAAATCATGCTCTCCCCTTACCAAGCGCTCGAGCAAGCCAGCAAGCAAAAGTAACCACAGGTGTGCCACTGAAGCGCTTCAATCAGGCTCGTGGCAAGCGCGCAAAAACTCATACTTACCTGACGAGGGTCTTCACCGTGATCACGTAGGCGGTGGGCCCAGGGCGAGGCCCGACCATTGCACTTCGGCCGGGTTGACCCCCGCGATTATCTCAAATGTGGATAACTCGGTCGTAGAATTTCTGTTGGTGGGGACTGCGTTCGCGCTATCCCTTAATTGTCGTCGCTTTTAATCGCTGCCCACACTTTGCCAGCCAGCTTATCAGTTCGTTTCGAGTCGATTTTGCAAAAGAACTAGCTCATAGGCAAGCTGCTTCGCTTAAAAAGCTCGTTTTCGCAAAACGCTATCGCCTACGACCATACCACGTTGAACGCACCCCATCTCGTCCGATCTGGGAAGTTAAGCAACGTCGGGCTCGGTTAGTACTTGGATGGGTGACCGCCTGGGAATACCGAGTGTTGTAGGCTTTTGCTTGAATGTTTTTTTTTTCAAAACAAGCGCGCCAACTTGTGACGAAAGTTGCGTTTTGGCACTCGAAATCAAACCGCAAGCAGAAGAGCGTTCAAAGGCAATAAAGCGGCTGCTCGACGATTGTTGGGCATTCTATTTGAATAAGGTAAGTTGAGCGCTATGAAGTGCTGTTTTTTTCAAAAATAAAGGACGAGCTGCGAGAACCTATCTCAAAAGCTCCTTAAAGATATATATCTAGAATATCAACGTGTGGTGATGGTGCGTGCGTGCACGCATTGTTTAACCCTTTGAGGATCATAATATTCTAATTTATAAAATTTGAGACAATTCCTTTATTGTTTGGAAACAACAAAGTTACAATGAATTTCAGAAAAATGGTTATTACGTCATAATGATATAAGATGTAACAATCATGTAACATATGTGTTACATTATCCCTCAAAGGGTTAAGAAAGAGAGGGGGAACGGCGGTGTTGATTCGTACTTGGAAATCGCTTCTCGGCTCTCAAGAGCTAAGATCAAGTGTAGTATCTGTTCTTCTCAGTTTAATACCTGGGACGGCCAGCATCGCTGGGCCCTTGTATTAATCGTATGTTTGAACAGAGGGTGACGATTGAAAGCTTGCTTTGTCGCACCCACGGGTTGTCCCGGTATTGCAGTACCTCCGGGCTCGGCCCACACCCGCCACTGGCGGGTTTGCTTGTTGTTTCATTTCAATCTCGATTGATTCAATAGTGATTTTCTTGCATCTTTTCTTTTGCATTTCAAAACGACGACGATTGCTTGCTGGTCGTCATTCTAGAGCCAGCCTTCAAATTTCAAAAGCGCTCGAGCGAGGGCCTTCAGGAAAATCATGCTCTCCCCTTACCAAGCGCTCGAGCAAGCCAGCAAGCAAAAGTAACCACAGGTGTGCCACTGAAGCGCTTCAATCAGGCTCGTGGCAAGCGCGCAAAAACTCATACTTACCTGACGAGGGTCTTCACCGTGATCACGTAGGCGGTGGGCCCAGGGCGAGGCCCGACCATTGCACTTCGGCCGGGTTGACCCCCGCGATTATCTCAAATGTGGATAACTCGGTCGTAGAATTTCTGTTGGTGGGGACTGCGTTCGCGCTATCCCTTAATTGTCGTCGCTTTTAATCGCTGCCCACACTTTGCCAGCCAGCTTATCAGTTCGTTTCGAGTCGATTTTGCAAAAGAACTAGCTCATAGGCAAGCTGCTTCGCTTAAAAAGCTCGTTTTCGCAAAACGCTATCGCCTACGACCATACCACGTTGAACGCACCCCATCTCGTCCGATCTGGGAAGTTAAGCAACGTCGGGCTCGGTTAGTACTTGGATGGGTGACCGCCTGGGAATACCGAGTGTTGTAGGCTTTTGCTTGAATGTTTTTTTTTTCAAAACAAGCGCGCCAACTTGTGACGAAAGTTGCGTTTTGGCACTCGAAATCAAACCGCAAGCAGAAGAGCGTTCAAAGGCAATAAAGCGGCTGCTCGACGATTGTTGGGCATTCTATTTGAATAAGGTAAGTTGAGCGCTATGAAGTGCTGTTTTTTTCAAAAATAAAGGACGAGCTGCGAGAACCTATCTCAAAAGCTCCTTAAAGATATATATCTAGAATATCAACGTGTGGTGATGGTGCGTGCGTGCACGCATTGTTTAACCCTTTGAGGATCATAATATTCTAATTTATAAAATTTGAGACAATTCCTTTATTGTTTGGAAACAACAAAGTTACAATGAATTTCAGAAAAATGGTTATTACGTCATAATGATATAAGATGTAACAATCATGTAACATATGTGTTACATTATCCCTCAAAGGGTTAAGAAAGAGAGGGGGAACGGCGGTGTTGATTCGTACTTGGAAATCGCTTCTCGGCTCTCAAGAGCTAAGATCAAGTGTAGTATCTGTTCTTCTCAGTTTAATACCTGGGACGGCCAGCATCGCTGGGCCCTTGTATTAATCGTATGTTTGAACAGAGGGTGACGATTGAAAGCTTGCTTTGTCGCACCCACGGGTTGTCCCGGTATTGCAGTACCTCCGGGCTCGGCCCACACCCGCCACTGGCGGGTTTGCTTGTTGTTTCATTTCAATCTCGATTGATTCAATAGTGATTTTCTTGCATCTTTTCTTTTGCATTTCAAAACGACGACGATTGCTTGCTGGTCGTCATTCTAGAGCCAGCCTTCAAATTTCAAAAGCGCTCGAGCGAGGGCCTTCAGGAAAATCATGCTCTCCCCTTACCAAGCGCTCGAGCAAGCCAGCAAGCAAAAGTAACCACAGGTGTGCCACTGAAGCGCTTCAATCAGGCTCGTGGCAAGCGCGCAAAAACTCATACTTACCTGACGAGGGTCTTCACCGTGATCACGTAGGCGGTGGGCCCAGGGCGAGGCCCGACCATTGCACTTCGGCCGGGTTGACCCCCGCGATTATCTCAAATGTGGATAACTCGGTCGTAGAATTTCTGTTGGTGGGGACTGCGTTCGCGCTATCCCTTAATTGTCGTCGCTTTTAATCGCTGCCCACACTTTGCCAGCCAGCTTATCAGTTCGTTTCGAGTCGATTTTGCAAAAGAACTAGCTCATAGGCAAGCTGCTTCGCTTAAAAAGCTCGTTTTCGCAAAACGCTATCGCCTACGACCATACCACGTTGAACGCACCCCATCTCGTCCGATCTGGGAAGTTAAGCAACGTCGGGCTCGGTTAGTACTTGGATGGGTGACCGCCTGGGAATACCGAGTGTTGTAGGCTTTTGCTTGAATGTTTTTTTTTTCAAAACAAGCGCGCCAACTTGTGACGAAAGTTGCGTTTTGGCACTCGAAATCAAACCGCAAGCAGAAGAGCGTTCAAAGGCAATAAAGCGGCTGCTCGACGATTGTTGGGCATTCTATTTGAATAAGGTAAGTTGAGCGCTATGAAGTGCTGTTTTTTTCAAAAATAAAGGACGAGCTGCGAGAACCTATCTCAAAAGCTCCTTAAAGATATATATCTAGAATATCAACGTGTGGTGATGGTGCGTGCGTGCACGCATTGTTTAACCCTTTGAGGATCATAATATTCTAATTTATAAAATTTGAGACAATTCCTTTATTGTTTGGAAACAACAAAGTTACAATGAATTTCAGAAAAATGGTTATTACGTCATAATGATATAAGATGTAACAATCATGTAACATATGTGTTACATTATCCCTCAAAGGGTTAAGAAAGAGAGGGGGAACGGCGGTGTTGATTCGTACTTGGAAATCGCTTCTCGGCTCTCAAGAGCTAAGATCAAGTGTAGTATCTGTTCTTCTCAGTTTAATACCTGGGACGGCCAGCATCGCTGGGCCCTTGTATTAATCGTATGTTTGAACAGAGGGTGACGATTGAAAGCTTGCTTTGTCGCACCCACGGGTTGTCCCGGTATTGCAGTACCTCCGGGCTCGGCCCACACCCGCCACTGGCGGGTTTGCTTGTTGTTTCATTTCAATCTCGATTGATTCAATAGTGATTTTCTTGCATCTTTTCTTTTGCATTTCAAAACGACGACGATTGCTTGCTGGTCGTCATTCTAGAGCCAGCCTTCAAATTTCAAAAGCGCTCGAGCGAGGGCCTTCAGGAAAATCATGCTCTCCCCTTACCAAGCGCTCGAGCAAGCCAGCAAGCAAAAGTAACCACAGGTGTGCCACTGAAGCGCTTCAATCAGGCTCGTGGCAAGCGCGCAAAAACTCATACTTACCTGACGAGGGTCTTCACCGTGATCACGTAGGCGGTGGGCCCAGGGCGAGGCCCGACCATTGCACTTCGGCCGGGTTGACCCCCGCGATTATCTCAAATGTGGATAACTCGGTCGTAGAATTTCTGTTGGTGGGGACTGCGTTCGCGCTATCCCTTAATTGTCGTCGCTTTTAATCGCTGCCCACACTTTGCCAGCCAGCTTATCAGTTCGTTTCGAGTCGATTTTGCAAAAGAACTAGCTCATAGGCAAGCTGCTTCGCTTAAAAAGCTCGTTTTCGCAAAACGCTATCGCCTACGACCATACCACGTTGAACGCACCCCATCTCGTCCGATCTGGGAAGTTAAGCAACGTCGGGCTCGGTTAGTACTTGGATGGGTGACCGCCTGGGAATACCGAGTGTTGTAGGCTTTTGCTTGAATGTTTTTTTTTTCAAAACAAGCGCGCCAACTTGTGACGAAAGTTGCGTTTTGGCACTCGAAATCAAACCGCAAGCAGAAGAGCGTTCAAAGGCAATAAAGCGGCTGCTCGACGATTGTTGGGCATTCTATTTGAATAAGGTAAGTTGAGCGCTATGAAGTGCTGTTTTTTTCAAAAATAAAGGACGAGCTGCGAGAACCTATCTCAAAAGCTCCTTAAAGATATATATCTAGAATATCAACGTGTGGTGATGGTGCGTGCGTGCACGCATTGTTTAACCCTTTGAGGATCATAATATTCTAATTTATAAAATTTGAGACAATTCCTTTATTGTTTGGAAACAACAAAGTTACAATGAATTTCAGAAAAATGGTTATTACGTCATAATGATATAAGATGTAACAATCATGTAACATATGTGTTACATTATCCCTCAAAGGGTTAAGAAAGAGAGGGGGAACGGCGGTGTTGATTCGTACTTGGAAATCGCTTCTCGGCTCTCAAGAGCTAAGATCAAGTGTAGTATCTGTTCTTCTCAGTTTAATACCTGGGACGGCCAGCATCGCTGGGCCCTTGTATTAATCGTATGTTTGAACAGAGGGTGACGATTGAAAGCTTGCTTTGTCGCACCCACGGGTTGTCCCGGTATTGCAGTACCTCCGGGCTCGGCCCACACCCGCCACTGGCGGGTTTGCTTGTTGTTTCATTTCAATCTCGATTGATTCAATAGTGATTTTCTTGCATCTTTTCTTTTGCATTTCAAAACGACGACGATTGCTTGCTGGTCGTCATTCTAGAGCCAGCCTTCAAATTTCAAAAGCGCTCGAGCGAGGGCCTTCAGGAAAATCATGCTCTCCCCTTACCAAGCGCTCGAGCAAGCCAGCAAGCAAAAGTAACCACAGGTGTGCCACTGAAGCGCTTCAATCAGGCTCGTGGCAAGCGCGCAAAAACTCATACTTACCTGACGAGGGTCTTCACCGTGATCACGTAGGCGGTGGGCCCAGGGCGAGGCCCGACCATTGCACTTCGGCCGGGTTGACCCCCGCGATTATCTCAAATGTGGATAACTCGGTCGTAGAATTTCTGTTGGTGGGGACTGCGTTCGCGCTATCCCTTAATTGTCGTCGCTTTTAATCGCTGCCCACACTTTGCCAGCCAGCTTATCAGTTCGTTTCGAGTCGATTTTGCAAAAGAACTAGCTCATAGGCAAGCTGCTTCGCTTAAAAAGCTCGTTTTCGCAAAACGCTATCGCCTACGACCATACCACGTTGAACGCACCCCATCTCGTCCGATCTGGGAAGTTAAGCAACGTCGGGCTCGGTTAGTACTTGGATGGGTGACCGCCTGGGAATACCGAGTGTTGTAGGCTTTTGCTTGAATGTTTTTTTTTTCAAAACAAGCGCGCCAACTTGTGACGAAAGTTGCGTTTTGGCACTCGAAATCAAACCGCAAGCAGAAGAGCGTTCAAAGGCAATAAAGCGGCTGCTCGACGATTGTTGGGCATTCTATTTGAATAAGGTAAGTTGAGCGCTATGAAGTGCTGTTTTTTTCAAAAATAAAGGACGAGCTGCGAGAACCTATCTCAAAAGCTCCTTAAAGATATATATCTAGAATATCAACGTGTGGTGATGGTGCGTGCGTGCACGCATTGTTTAACCCTTTGAGGATCATAATATTCTAATTTATAAAATTTGAGACAATTCCTTTATTGTTTGGAAACAACAAAGTTACAATGAATTTCAGAAAAATGGTTATTACGTCATAATGATATAAGATGTAACAATCATGTAACATATGTGTTACATTATCCCTCAAAGGGTTAAGAAAGAGAGGGGGAACGGCGGTGTTGATTCGTACTTGGAAATCGCTTCTCGGCTCTCAAGAGCTAAGATCAAGTGTAGTATCTGTTCTTCTCAGTTTAATACCTGGGACGGCCAGCATCGCTGGGCCCTTGTATTAATCGTATGTTTGAACAGAGGGTGACGATTGAAAGCTTGCTTTGTCGCACCCACGGGTTGTCCCGGTATTGCAGTACCTCCGGGCTCGGCCCACACCCGCCACTGGCGGGTTTGCTTGTTGTTTCATTTCAATCTCGATTGATTCAATAGTGATTTTCTTGCATCTTTTCTTTTGCATTTCAAAACGACGACGATTGCTTGCTGGTCGTCATTCTAGAGCCAGCCTTCAAATTTCAAAAGCGCTCGAGCGAGGGCCTTCAGGAAAATCATGCTCTCCCCTTACCAAGCGCTCGAGCAAGCCAGCAAGCAAAAGTAACCACAGGTGTGCCACTGAAGCGCTTCAATCAGGCTCGTGGCAAGCGCGCAAAAACTCATACTTACCTGACGAGGGTCTTCACCGTGATCACGTAGGCGGTGGGCCCAGGGCGAGGCCCGACCATTGCACTTCGGCCGGGTTGACCCCCGCGATTATCTCAAATGTGGATAACTCGGTCGTAGAATTTCTGTTGGTGGGGACTGCGTTCGCGCTATCCCTTAATTGTCGTCGCTTTTAATCGCTGCCCACACTTTGCCAGCCAGCTTATCAGTTCGTTTCGAGTCGATTTTGCAAAAGAACTAGCTCATAGGCAAGCTGCTTCGCTTAAAAAGCTCGTTTTCGCAAAACGCTATCGCCTACGACCATACCACGTTGAACGCACCCCATCTCGTCCGATCTGGGAAGTTAAGCAACGTCGGGCTCGGTTAGTACTTGGATGGGTGACCGCCTGGGAATACCGAGTGTTGTAGGCTTTTGCTTGAATGTTTTTTTTTTCAAAACAAGCGCGCCAACTTGTGACGAAAGTTGCGTTTTGGCACTCGAAATCAAACCGCAAGCAGAAGAGCGTTCAAAGGCAATAAAGCGGCTGCTCGACGATTGTTGGGCATTCTATTTGAATAAGGTAAGTTGAGCGCTATGAAGTGCTGTTTTTTTCAAAAATAAAGGACGAGCTGCGAGAACCTATCTCAAAAGCTCCTTAAAGATATATATCTAGAATATCAACGTGTGGTGATGGTGCGTGCGTGCACGCATTGTTTAACCCTTTGAGGATCATAATATTCTAATTTATAAAATTTGAGACAATTCCTTTATTGTTTGGAAACAACAAAGTTACAATGAATTTCAGAAAAATGGTTATTACGTCATAATGATATAAGATGTAACAATCATGTAACATATGTGTTACATTATCCCTCAAAGGGTTAAGAAAGAGAGGGGGAACGGCGGTGTTGATTCGTACTTGGAAATCGCTTCTCGGCTCTCAAGAGCTAAGATCAAGTGTAGTATCTGTTCTTCTCAGTTTAATACCTGGGACGGCCAGCATCGCTGGGCCCTTGTATTAATCGTATGTTTGAACAGAGGGTGACGATTGAAAGCTTGCTTTGTCGCACCCACGGGTTGTCCCGGTATTGCAGTACCTCCGGGCTCGGCCCACACCCGCCACTGGCGGGTTTGCTTGTTGTTTCATTTCAATCTCGATTGATTCAATAGTGATTTTCTTGCATCTTTTCTTTTGCATTTCAAAACGACGACGATTGCTTGCTGGTCGTCATTCTAGAGCCAGCCTTCAAATTTCAAAAGCGCTCGAGCGAGGGCCTTCAGGAAAATCATGCTCTCCCCTTACCAAGCGCTCGAGCAAGCCAGCAAGCAAAAGTAACCACAGGTGTGCCACTGAAGCGCTTCAATCAGGCTCGTGGCAAGCGCGCAAAAACTCATACTTACCTGACGAGGGTCTTCACCGTGATCACGTAGGCGGTGGGCCCAGGGCGAGGCCCGACCATTGCACTTCGGCCGGGTTGACCCCCGCGATTATCTCAAATGTGGATAACTCGGTCGTAGAATTTCTGTTGGTGGGGACTGCGTTCGCGCTATCCCTTAATTGTCGTCGCTTTTAATCGCTGCCCACACTTTGCCAGCCAGCTTATCAGTTCGTTTCGAGTCGATTTTGCAAAAGAACTAGCTCATAGGCAAGCTGCTTCGCTTAAAAAGCTCGTTTTCGCAAAACGCTATCGCCTACGACCATACCACGTTGAACGCACCCCATCTCGTCCGATCTGGGAAGTTAAGCAACGTCGGGCTCGGTTAGTACTTGGATGGGTGACCGCCTGGGAATACCGAGTGTTGTAGGCTTTTGCTTGAATGTTTTTTTTTTCAAAACAAGCGCGCCAACTTGTGACGAAAGTTGCGTTTTGGCACTCGAAATCAAACCGCAAGCAGAAGAGCGTTCAAAGGCAATAAAGCGGCTGCTCGACGATTGTTGGGCATTCTATTTGAATAAGGTAAGTTGAGCGCTATGAAGTGCTGTTTTTTTCAAAAATAAAGGACGAGCTGCGAGAACCTATCTCAAAAGCTCCTTAAAGATATATATCTAGAATATCAACGTGTGGTGATGGTGCGTGCGTGCACGCATTGTTTAACCCTTTGAGGATCATAATATTCTAATTTATAAAATTTGAGACAATTCCTTTATTGTTTGGAAACAACAAAGTTACAATGAATTTCAGAAAAATGGTTATTACGTCATAATGATATAAGATGTAACAATCATGTAACATATGTGTTACATTATCCCTCAAAGGGTTAAGAAAGAGAGGGGGAACGGCGGTGTTGATTCGTACTTGGAAATCGCTTCTCGGCTCTCAAGAGCTAAGATCAAGTGTAGTATCTGTTCTTCTCAGTTTAATACCTGGGACGGCCAGCATCGCTGGGCCCTTGTATTAATCGTATGTTTGAACAGAGGGTGACGATTGAAAGCTTGCTTTGTCGCACCCACGGGTTGTCCCGGTATTGCAGTACCTCCAGGCTCGGCCCACACCCGCCACTGGCGGGTTTGCTTGTTGTTTCATTTCAATCTCGATTGATTCAATAGTGATTTTCTTGCATCTTTTCTTTTGCATTTCAAAACGACGACGATTGCTTGCTGGTCGTCATTCTAGAGCCAGCCTTCAAATTTCAAAAGCGCTCGAGCGAGGGCCTTCAGGAAAATCATGCTCTCCCCTTACCAAGCGCTCGAGCAAGCCAGCAAGCAAAAGTAACCACAGGTGTGCCACTGAAGCGCTTCAATCAGGCTCGTGGCAAGCGCGCAAAAACTCATACTTACCTGACGAGGGTCTTCACCGTGATCACGTAGGCGGTGGGCCCAGGGCGAGGCCCGACCATTGCACTTCGGCCGGGTTGACCCCCGCGAGTAGTATATAACGACACTTTCGACCCGGATTTTGCGGCGCTCTGCGGCGCCCTACGTCATTTCCGAACGTGACTTCTGAGGTGATACATGACCTTGAAGTACATTGCAAACACGTGTAAACAAATGGTAACGTGTACCAACTTGTAAACAAATGGCAACGTGTACTTGTAAACAAACGGTAACACAAAGACAACATGTACCAGCTTGTAAACAACTTAAACCAATATCAATACAACTTGTAAATAAAACTTGATTTGTGGGCACCCCTCTTGAGAATACCGCCACTTCGATATTAACTGCATTTTGAACATATGGTCTGTAAGATAGCTAGAAATCTATCACATAAACATGGGGGCGTGAAAGTCTCAGCCAATCATCAATGCTGAATCACGACTATCAACAAAAACTGATGCCAACGGAAGCTAGAAAGCTCCGAGGTGGTCACGTTTTCTAACGGCTTGAAAGTAGCTATAAACAATTTTTTGGAGTTGATCACGTTCTCTTGAAAAGATAAACAATTTTTAGCAATGAGCGAATAAATATTTTTAACTGCATTACACCAATGTTTTTATTTCACCAATGTTTTATTGCACAATTGTTTGATAGAATAAGACAAGTCCAGACAAGTATGATGATTCTTTTTTTTGTGCTAGCTGTTGTGTATATAAACCGTGTTTTTAGCGAGAAAATCAGAAGAAGAAAAATGGAAAACTGTGGTGAGACACACACTTCAAATGCTGACGACTATGAAGAGCGAGTGGAGAATATCGATACTACAACTACGCACTCCCCATGTTATGAAGAGTTGGTAGAGCAAACAGCGTTGTTGAGGCGTGCAAGAAACCATCCAGAAGAAGCAAGAAAAATACGAAAAATCTTCCTCGACATTGACAAAGAAGGAAAATCAATACCCGCAGACGGTGAGATGTTGAGAAAAGGCGTGCTGACTGTCTCAAGAGGAAAAACTCTCTTTTCAACCGACCAGCTTATCCAAGTGTGTATACATATGTTCGATGGCCTGCCTTTTGTAGCTTTCAAAGGCCCAACAGACGCCAGACCATATGTCATAGTCGTTTTCTCAGCTGACTGCCAATACGGTGATGTTTGTGAAGTGAAAACGCGGTTGGAGATTTTCAAAAAAGAGGCGGCTGTAGAAAACTTTCTTATCAGATTTAAAGTGGAAGCTATCTTTTCACCCGAGAAATATTTTCAACATCTACAAGATCGATCATCCGGATTCATCATTAGAAACGAAAACTGCGGTATCAGTAAGGAGCTAGCCACTCTTGTGAAAACCTTGAAACACACAGCTGGGAAGAAAAAACGTTCAAGTAGTCTGCCTAGAAGTACTGAACTTTATCAAAAGAAGAGAAAACCATCTCCACTTAACATAAAACAATAAATGTGTGATTTTAACGTATGTAACCGTCTTTAGATTTGAGTAAAATTTGTTTAAAAAATGTTGTGCCCTTCTTTCGAATCTGAAGAATCGCGAATCTTAACCTTCACAAACAACTGGCCTCACCGAGTCGATAATTTAAGTCCTGAACGAATGGCAAAAGCTGGATTTTTATACAGAGGTAGCGATGATCGAGCAATATGCTTTCAATGTGGTCTTTCTCTTTATCAGTGGTCTGATAGCGACATCCCAGAAATTGAGCACGCGAAATACTGGTCCGCGTGTGCGTATCTAGAGAGAACGTTTGGATCTGAATTCATCACCCAACACAACAGCTTTCGCATCCCAGAAGAGGAGTTTTTATCGGGAACGAGATTTGGTTTTGCTACTCCTGAAGAAGTAGCAGATCCAACACTAACGAGAAACCCTCCAGTTGAAAATGAAGAACCGAACATAACCCCCCTAACTGAAGCAAAAGAGTGTGACACATCTCAAGAACTTGTATGCAAAGTGTGTTTTGATGCGAGAATTAATGCTTTAACCATGCCGTGTTCTCACTGTTTCGGATGTCTAGCTTGTACTACAAAGCTTTATTCAAAGGAATGTCCCATATGTCGTGTGATTATTTTGGATGTGAATCGTATTTATATTGTATAATAAAGACACTCGATTGTATTCAATTCTGTTTATTACACGTAAAGCGGTTACAATTTCAATAAATTCTGAACAAAACACTCAACAGTTTTATCATTTACACTAACATTATCGGAGAAATGAGTCAATATCTCGGTTAAAGAGCAACCACGCGAGCGAAATAAGATATAGTACACGGTATAATGTCCACAGACTTCAGATATCAAGCTTTGTAGGGTCTTCGAGTTGTAGGTCCAGGATGAGGAGTGTGAATCTAAAAAATCCGTCAAACCATAAACAATTGGATGTAGACCATAGCTATCGAAAAATTCAGCAGATCTCTGATTGTTAAAAAACATAGCAACCCAGTGTTCTCCAGGGGAAGTGCTTGGGTCGGTGTTAACAACATAACTCCCAGGATACTCCACAGTAGGTAGTTGATCTTTAGGATAAACACCTTTAAAAATCTTTTTTGCGCAGGCGTCATTTTTTAATATCCTCTCAATCTGCAGTGTATCCATCAGTAATCAGTTAAAACGTTTCTATCTCTATCGATTTGAAGTAGGTTGTCAAATTCTGCATGAATGATGACATTCATTGTTTCTGTAGGAGGAGTAGAGAAGTGCAACTCCAGGCGAATGTTTCCAGTTTTTATCAGTTGGAAATGAGCACAGGAAGCGGATAAATCCGGCGTAAGGTCTATTGCATACAAAGAATGACCGAGAGGGAAGGAATCACGAGAGATTCCGTTTCCGGAGTCGTTGTAGTAAAGACCGGAGTCGGTGAAGAGCGACAAAAAACTTCGAATATAGCGGTTTTGACCGTAGTTTAATTGCAGAGGATTGGCTGGTATTTGCTCCCCATCTCTGTACAAAGAAACAAAATTGACTGAGCAGTGCTTGAAGTTGAAAGGATTCTTTCCAATAGCTCCGTTGAAGGCTTCATTTTCAACCAAACCGAAAACTATCCGCCGCGGTAACTGTCCTAGAAAAAGATTCTCTTTCGAGATGGAATAAGTACCACGCGGGACTGTAAAACTTTTTACCTCTACTCTTCGAATTGGATATTTTGCAGAACTGCTTTGTAAAGTCCGAATGTGACTCAGTTGGACCGCGTCACTAGGTACCGATTTCCGACAATAAAGGGAAGCATTCGTAAGTTCTACCATGTAATCTCCTGACCCCATCAAACAAAAAACATCTTTCGATCTGTTCAACCGCAGCTTCACCTCCACTCCGCTTAAGAGATAGCGGTTCTGGAAGCATAAATCTAAGTGGAGTTTACCAATCATATCCAGTTCTTTGCTGCCGGATGCTAACTCTTTCCGTTTTTGGAATCCTTTATTCGCATTGGTTGAAGAGTCAAATTTGCTTGCTGTGTCTCCATACCAAAGAGAACAACTTAACTGAGATTTTTTAGCTTCCTCCCCAAAACTTAAAAGCGTTTCGATATAAGCTCGATAAGGGTATGTGTTGGATGCTTGGGTAACTAAAACCCCATTCAAATATAAATCACATTGAGACCACAAAGCGTGCAAGAAATTGCACACAGGAGCAACATTGCTATCATTCCCTAAAACTGATCCGTCTTGTTTTTTAATCTTCGCGCGAACATGTAGTAATGTATTCGAAAGATCGATGTAGGAGCTGTTTTCTCCTGGAATGAGGAATTCGATAGGACCATTATTTGATAAAATAGAGACAGGATTGTATTGAACGTATTTTCCTTGCTCCAAAGAAGTTTGAGAGGGAGGGACAGAGAATAAATCCAACTCCTCTTTAATCGATTCACACGACTCTGTATGAATCAGACTCGCCATCTTAACTGAATATGTCTGTCTTGACTCTTTTCGCTTTTGAAGAGGATTTCTTTTTTCTTTTTGTGGTTTTTTTAATTCTTTTCCGTTCCCCCGGAAACGTGGCTACTTTTCGTAGTAAATTAGAACCGGTCTCTTTTGTTCTGTTCAGAGCAGCTTGTTTGAGGTTCTTACCTTCCAGAATATCAGAAACGAAGTTGGTTCCGCTTTTCAAAACCTCCTTTCCTATGGATTTAGCTCCTCGCTTTACAAGAGGTAAAACCGATCGACCTAAAGAGGCAAAGATGTTTCCTAACCCATACCCTAGCTGCCTTTGCGAGCCGGAGAAATATCCTTTTCCGGTCTGGGAGAGATAATAATCTTCATACAGTTGAGGATTACAACAATATCGTGGTCTCATGTTGTTAACGTTCTCCAACAAGGTTTGCGAAAGTAATGTGTGAGTAGAAGATGTTGTTTTCTTTTAACCGGATTATAGTTAATTTTTTCAAGTGTCCTCATCACGTATTCGTTGTAAGACTCTCTGATTGCTTTGAAATGTGGCTAGTGCTCGGAGTTTGATAAAGAGCATTCTTTCTTCTTTTGATTACTGGTGATGGTAGCAGATACCCTAAACAGCTAGATAACAACGAAATCCAGAGATTAATGTTCTCATTTCCAGTAGTGATGTTGTAGATGCTAAACCCAACCACAAAATAAATTGCAATAATCTGCGAGAAAAACACAATTTCGCTTTTAGGGATGTCTTTACCACAAAAAGACCAATCACCCATAATTTATAAGATCTTTCTCTGTAATCCAAGAATTATATTTTTCTGGGTACCCCGACCAACTCACTAGAAACTCCACTCTCCCTCGTCTCTTACGCTTCTTTAAAATGCTGTCGATTTCGTAAATTTCGTTATCTTTTATAGACAACTGCAACTCTTTTTCATAAAACGTTCCCATAATGGGTTCACCGCTAAGATCTTTTAATCTATAATACGGTGGGTTTCCGGGAAGAGCTTTCTGTACGATGAATAACTCCTTTGACCAGTTTTGTTCATAACCCTTTCTAAAAAGGTTTTTTATCAAACTCACGCGTACAAAATCGTTTTCAGATAATTTTGGTTTCTTTTTCTCTGCATCTCCGTATTGGCGAATCCACAGTGTTTGCTGATCTTCCCGTCTAGCAGCTGAAGGAGTGGTTTTTATTGTTCTGTGATAGCTGTTATTATAAGAAACCATCAGGTCGTCCAAGACATCGACGTATTTGAACGTATTATTGGCTTTAAAATATCGCCAAAGCTTCGTTTTCAAAGTCCTAATTAATCTTTCAGCAAGAGCTGCTTTGGTGTCAAAATTATATGTCTGAAAAAGTGAAATGTTTTGCTGTCTCAACCATTTTTCTAACGCTTTGTTGGTAAATTCGGTTCCGCGGTCGGTTTGCAAGTAAACAGGGTTGGGAGCACGGCGGTAAATATTTTCAAAAGCTTGAATAACAGCTGTCGATTTTTTACTTTTCACCGGCTCACAATAAGCGAATCTGCTAAAAACGTCTATAACAATGAGAAGAAATTGATTTCCGTCGTTGCTCTTTTTCAAAAGCGAAAAATCTGCTAGGTCAGCCTGATGTTGAAAGTCTGAATAGGGGGCGATTGTTTTCCTTCTTTGATATTTTTTTCTTGCTGGTTTAAAAAGCGTATACACATCCTGAGTTTCCAACCACTTTTTTACCGGTTTTTTTAAAGCTTTTTGAAATTTAACCACTCCAGAAAAGGATTGAGGTTTTTTCAAAGAGTAGTAACTAGCAAACTCTCCCATAACCAATCTCAGAGCTGATGGATTGTTTTTGGTTTTATACCGTTTTACCTTCTTTTATAACTGACTCAACTTCTTCCTTCGAAAATGGAGGGTAACAATGACCCGCCCCTTGCGAAACCGAATCGAGTTCCCTTGGTCGTCGCGAAGATTAATTTGAATTTCTGAGAAAGACTTTTTCATTACTGGTTGATATTGCAATTTGTCATATCTTTTACTAATAACGGAGCCCGGTTTTCCCTGACTTGCTATAACCCCCAGTAACGGAGCGAGGGTGTGACCCACAATACGATTCTCAATGACATCGCAATACACATAAATATTGTTTATTGGATTCATATCCACCACGCGCTCAGAACGAAAAATACCAACATTATGGAATGTACTCTCTGCAAACCCCAACATTTCGGTTAGAAAAGGGGCTAAATGAACCAAAACCGATGGCCTCGCCACTCCATCATTATCTACTCTAGTAGGAGCGGAAGAGTTATTCCTTATATTCAATTGAACTAATTGTGAATTCTCATTGTACCGCAAATCTAATAAAAAATCGATTGGGTTTGTCAAAGTACCATTCTCTATGAGCTCCTCATTCTTCGCTTGGAAATCATGCTTCATTTGATTCAGCAATAAACGGATTAACTGTTTCGGTTCTTGGTAATACCCAGATGGTAATTTTGATTTAATCTGGATCTCACCTCTTTGATAGATGACCCAATAGCTTGTTGTATCAACATTATACCACGAATGATTAAACTGAATTTCTGCCAACCCCACCTCCCAAGACCCTGGAAGTTGCAACTCTTTGGGTAAATGAACAATGTAGTCTGAAATCTTATTTTCTGGGTAATAATCAGGTGAAGAATTGCTAGGTAAAGTTACATACATCTTGAGATGGTGAGTGCTTTCAGTGTCACACAGCAAATGGTAACATTTTTCTATAGAGAGGCTTTATATTTCACAAATTTTTTCCTTAACATTTGTTTCAAGTGAAATAACACTACATTTACCTCAAAAACATTTCTCTATCATCTATACTTCACATAGCAGGTGAGTGGTTACAACATGTTTGAAGTAAATTATTCAGAGAACACAGATGAGTTGCAATGACAAACTGTTAACACTCCTAGACACACAAACTAAGAGGGTTTCTCTGTTACATTTGCAATGATGATTAAATCTTACAATCCCAAAACACAAAGAAAACAGATTATTTGTGATGCAATGATAAAAGACAATTCAAACTGTTACTACTCCTAGACACATAAACTAAGAGAGTTTCTCTGCAACATTTGCAATAATTCACAATTCTCCAACACCAAATGCAAACTCCTATTACACGACAACAAACATGTTTGAAATACAGTAAATGATTTATAGATCACAGATGATAAAACTTAACTATTACAACCCATGGAAATACAAAAATTATGAAGAGTGTATTACAGTTCATCCTTTCTCTGTATCCTCATGGAAGAGTTTTTCAAAGCAGAGATCACTTCATTCCTGATCAGGTACATACAACCGAATTTTCTTCTTGGTTGAGTAAATTCTTTTACTGCAATGATTCTTTTTGTGTACACAGTTGAAAGTAGCATATTGTCATGACTGTAGCAGTTCTTTGACATTGTTTAATGTTACTAGAATCTAAAACAAGCAGCTGTTAATATTACTTCAAAACGAGATTTAACTTGACATAACTCTGTAATCCCAACTGCTAACTGAATCAGCACAATTCCAACAGCTAAAACTGAGTCAGCACAATTCCAAAAAAGAGCTAGCGGCAACCACATCTTTTACTAGAACATTCCATAGCTTTTCTCTTTCAACACGTTTTGACAGCTACAATTAAAATCTATCGGTAGCGTGTTTTATTATATTTGTTCAGGGTTTAAATCTTCGACATCATAGGTTGAATTTCTTTGAAATCTTAGGTGTTTGTCTCAACAACTGTGTTCTTAACATTCAGAAATATTGTGAAGAATTACAAACTCTCCCAAACTAGGGAGCGAAACTGTTCCGAGCCGGGTGAAGGCTTGATCTCTTTTTTGATTTTATCTGTTATTAGTTTTTTAATATTGCTTTGAGGAATAGGAGTTTTATCAAAAATTAATTCTCCTCTTGAATTCCACGAAGCAGAGCTGTTGTTCTCAATCGACTCCAAAAGCTTCTTGGCTTGGATTAGGTTTTTCTTGGTGAACCCTTTCAAAATATCTTTCGCTGGAATAGGTTTTTCTTCCTCCTCCAACACCAACCGCGGATTTATGGTTCTCTCTTTTAATGATAAATATTTTTGAAGAACTTGGTTGTATTGCTTGATCTTCTCACTCTCCTCCAGATCAGAGTTCAAAATTTGACTCATTTCTTCATCAAGTTTAGACATCTCTTTCTGCATTGGTTTCCTGTAAGAGTTAGGGTCTACTAAAATCATTTTCTTCATTTTTTCACAAGAGAGCCTACCAAACCACCAAGGACAGGAATCAAAGCGGATAACAGAGTAGTTAAGAATCCGCCTTTTTGGATTAACTTCCGCTTCCGATTGACACTGATAGGCTTTGTCAGCTTTCGAAGAGTTTCTTTATATGGTTTAAGTCTTTTTTTCTGTTGTTTTGTGATCTGAATATTACCTTTTAAAAGATTATGACAGCAATCCGCTAAACAATGAATAAAATCCGGCGGAGAGTTATTAATGACCGCTTTTACAAACTTAGGTTTTGCTTTGTGGAGTAGTTTCAAAGTTGGGTAGTTCTTTTTTAGTCTCGTTGTCATGTCAAGACATATACGAACTGTTGATCTTCTGGGAATATACCAGTGCGAATTCGAAGCTGGTCAGGGGTTTCAGAGCGGAAATCGAATAGAAGGTATCCGTGTGGGGCTCTCGTAGAATCTAAGAAAATAGCTTCGATTTCTTTAACGTGTTGATGGAAAGCCTGACGAGCGAAAAATGATAGTTGTCCTGTGTCTCGTGGATTTTTAAACAGAACCACAATCTGAGAGTTCAGAGAGATTGTTCTGATCCCCCGGAAAAAAAGATTCTGCACGAGGTAAAAGACTGTGATTTTGAGATGATGACTGCCCCGCGTAAAATATTTCGTCACCTTCTCCAGATCCTGCTCCATGAGATCGTCTAAAACTAAAATGGTCGGTTGCCCGTCAAAATAGTCAAAATCGGGCACCCCCTGAACAAAATCTGCTTCGATCTCGTCATAAGCTCTTTGCCATATAGTGTAACACCACACAATTCGTTTTGGTGGTGGGCTCATCAAACGATCGCGGTTTTTAATAAACTTACTCACAAAAAAGGTCTTGCCGGAATTGCTAGGACCGGAAACGAGTACGGAAACAGAATTCTCTATATGAAACATTTTGAAATATCGAAGACAGTGCAAAGGTTTTAGTATTTATAACCCTAATCTTTTTTCAAACAACTGTTTTATGGTTGTGTTTACTTCTTAGAGTTATAGCCTCTATCTAGCTATTTTTCAACAGCTGTGGTCGTCACGTAGGAAATCTGTAATGCTTTTTTCTGCAGAGACAACTACCGGAAAACGTGGAGGTTATAAAAACAGTCTTAAACTCTAAAAATTCATAAAATCAAGCAAAACGTGAGTAAGATGACAGAGCTATGCTGTTATTTTCACTAACTGTTTTATTTTACAGAATGTATCAGTGCAGTATATGCTTGAAGAATTTCTCTACGTTGCAGGCGGTGAAAGATCACCGCCGGGTGCAACATTTTTTGATTTATTATCGGTAAGTATTTGTATAAAATTTCAACCCCAACCAAAACCAAGAATTCGACTATTTTTCAGATGCCCCCTTTGCGGGCGAAAATTTAAAACTAGAAATGGGTACCGGAGACACTTTCTCCGGTGTTATATAAACCGTGGAGGGACTGTGGAGATCCCTTTTGTTAATATCATAGTAAGTTCCACTTCTTGTAGTGATTATATCTTTTTCAGCTGTGATGAGTTTTATTCAGACTACAGAGTTCAGCAGCTACACTGAATTTCAGCTGCGATGAATGTTATATTCAGGCTACAAAACTCAGCAACTAGTCTGTGCCGTTAGACTAATGATGTGTTTTTTATTTTCAGATCTGACGACCACGTTTATTATTGTCTTGCGTTTAAACGGAAAATAAAACACCTCAAAACACTTGAATAAGACTGCTTCAGTTATCGCTTGCAAATGCGCGTGACGTCATCGGTTTAGATCGACTAAAGAAAAAAGCTCATTCGTCTCGTATAGGTCTAGCATCGACTAGTAAACGGTTGATTCCAGAAATAGGCGAAGAGATTTGTGAGATTTAAACCTTTTGGGAGCGGTTTCGCTGTACAAGATGTTGTGTAGAAGATAGTCAGTGTTATCTGCTTTGTAGTATAAGCGTTGACAGAGTTTTTTCGGTGACAGCTTGGTGGTTGTATTCCTCAAGAGTGGTGGTAAAAAATTCACAGGGGTGGGTGCAGCCAGAGACGAGTCGCATTACCTCGTTTAATGATACGTCTAGTGTTTTTGTGTGGGTGCTTTGGCACCAGACAGGGGTACAATACTCAGTTGGTGTAAACACAAGCGCTGTAGCGGAGGTTTTTTAGTTTGTGCAAACGGTTTCTGTATGTTAGACTCCGATCTAGGATGATTGTAAGGTATGTAGGATATTACTGGGTGGAAACTGCTTTACGTTCCTGTCGTCCACCTACAGCGGTTATTATACTAGCGAAATTTGCAACGACTTGTCAGTTTCATCTCTGCAGCGTCGCGCATCGCTGATGTGTGTGTGTGTGACGTCATCGGTTTAGATCGAACAGCTAGCAGGAAACAATTCAGTAACCTGAGTCGACGCGAATTTTACTGAGCTAGCGTCACGCATCGCTGACTTCCTTCATCAGCACACGACTAAGAGAGACGTTGCGCTTCACTGATTCAATGCGTAATTTTACTACGATTAACGCATCGCTGATTCACTTTATCAACAAACTTTACTACGGTTGAGGGTTACTTCAGGTCGTTCTCGATTAACTGACGCTCCTAAGAATAGTTTGTTTTCCATCAAACGAGAATAGTATAAGACATAAATTTTATTGAGCATAAAACAGAAGAAGACACAAATTAACATTCACAATAAATCTAGGAGAGAATAAGTGTAAATTAAAGATCAAGAGGAGTTGTTGAAATCCCGTCTCCCAGAACTTTCCGCTTTCCGTAAAAAAAACCTAACCCACTTCTTTTTTGAGTGTAGGTGAAAACTTGGTGGTTTTTACATACAAACCCTTTGTTCACCCCTACACCACTGCATTTGGTTTCGAGAACATCTAAATAGGTGTCGAAGTTAAATTTATTTAATTTTGTAGACAATCCCTTGCAAGCTTTTTTAATGTGATTGCTGTCGCTTTCACCCCCCTGAAGAACCTCTTTTTCACTAATGTATGTTTTCGGCGCCAAAGCCAGCATCTTACTCCCGAAGAACTCCAGTTTCAAGAGCCCTGGGGTCCGTTTATCAAATATTTCACGAGTTTTGCAGCAATCTCTTTGTACCCACTCTACATTTTGAACCCGGGCCTTGATGAACTCTTTTTTGTGGAGTTCGCAAGCTAAACTAGGAAAGAAATAGTGGTAGTTTTGGAAAAACTCTTCTCTCAGTTCTGGTTTCACCGCATCATCCAGAGAGTTGCTACAAAGAGAGAGATATAGCGAATCGGTATCCATTTCAACAAATTCGTAGCAGTCATCCGGAAGATATTTTTTGATGCAGTCATAAACAAATTCCAGCATCTTCAATTTTGCCCAGGAGTAGACATACAAACCAATTTGAAGAGGGAGATCGAATGTGACGTGTTTTTTAAGACTTTTTACCTCATAGAGATCATTGTCCACCAAATCTAGATTCACAAATCTGGGGGAGTTTATGGCTTTATCTACAGTGGACTGATTGTGATAGGAAATAGTTTTATATCGGTCTTTTCTCAAGAGGGATGATGAATATCCGCTGTTGCCAATCAACTTCCACGTGTCCGCTAACATCTTCCTGGAGGAGTCAATATCTCCCATCCTTCTTCCATCGCTCACATCTCGTGAAAACTTTTCAAAAGGTTTTTCAGGGGTAAATTCCACAAACTCATAAATTTTGGTGATTACTAACCCATGGTCAAGATACCATTTTGCTAAAGGTGTGGTCAGCAGGATTTTCTCACCAAAATAGCTAGATATCAGCATCCTTCTTGGTTTTTTTAAGAGTCCGTTCTCCTCCGCAAATCTCTTCATCAACTCTCCAACATCCTCTCTTCCAACCATAACATTTTTAAAGATAGGAGGAAATTCGTTAAAGAGTTGTTTCAGGTGGTTAGGAGTGTGAATATCCACTAAAACAAAACCAAATAACTCACCACTTTGAACCCCTTTTAAAATTTTTTGGTAGGATAGACGGCGTCTAGGTCTGACAGATTTCAACGTTTTGGTGAAGGAGATCACATCCTCCTCCAAAGATAACCGCTTCCACTGACATTCCCAAATGAATCGAACACGAAAACCACAATCCTCTAGTAGTTTTATTTTCTCTTCCGTGTTTTGGCGCAGCTCTTGGAAGGTTTTCCCGTTTACTGAGTTCACTCCTCCTGGATTTTGACATCTTTCGCATCCGTGCCACCAACAGCCGAAAAACTCAAAAGCCTCTCGAGTCTCTTCACAAAATCCATCTACTGGAAGATTTCTGGAGGTAAGGCGACGCTCACCAACATTGAAATCGTGCTCGATGAATTTACCCTCAGTCGCAGCAATCCAGCTTAACCACTGATAGGAGGCTAATCCAAATTTGTGTGGAGTCTTTGGATGATATCTTTCCTCCTCTTTATATCTCACGAAATACCCCACCGGAAGTGTTTGAGATAGGGCCCATAGGTAAAGGGCGTTAACGTCGTAACCGCGAATAATCTGGCAAATTTTTGGGTTGGGGTATAGATGACTTTTAATGAAAGTTTCGTTTTTGATGGCTAATCTTTTAAATACTAAGCTTGGACCCCCCACCAACTGATCGAGCATGAGCTGATGAAGATCTGCGTTTTTCTTATCAATCAGGGAAAAGAAACAATCTACTGTTTGTTTAAATAAAAATCTCTTTGTTATTCCGCTGACGCTAAACGATTCCTTAAATAAGTCCAACCCTTTACTTTGATAAAACCCCACACATTTTTCCACAGCTTCCACGAATGGTTGTACATCAAGGTTATTGTAATAGAGCAGTAAATCGCGAAGAGAGGTCCAGTTCTCCTCCTGCCATTTTCTGACTACTGCTTGGTAGTCCTCCAGTGAGATGTTGCTTTCTTTTAGATTGCTGTAGAATGCTTCGTGGTTGGGGAGGGTGTGATTTAGCTTTTCAAGACTATCCACGTACTCGTAGGGAAAGAAAAATTTAGTTTGACTGACGTCATAAGCTTTGATGAATTTATCGTATGAAAATCCCGGGGCAATGTAATTTTTTATGTCTAAAAATCTTAACGTTTCTGTCTTAATGCACATAAAATGATTGCTCCTCTTGATCACAAAGTCTAATTTCGGTAAAAGCACTCGAATCAACTGTTTTTTAATTAAATTAAGATCATAGGATCCGGAGTTGAAACCAAGAACAATGTGGTTTTTCAAGAATTTTTCAAATTTCAGCTTCAGCTTTTCGCTTTTGACGTTTTCACTGACAGACAGATCATCAAACACATATTGATATTTTGCTTTCAACAAATCGAATGCTGTGGACGCCATTTGCTCTAAATATTCAATTACCTTCTCAACCAATTTAAGAGAATCACCATCGGAGATGTAGCAGGTTGGGGATCTGAAACCGGGAATATTGGAGCAAAGAGAGCAGCTGAGAGGGATATGTTTGGCTTGATGTTCAAGGAGAGAGGTATTGGGGGGTAGATTTTCCTTTGAAAGGATGCATTCGAAATCAAACACCGAGAAATAAGGGTAAAATCGATCACTTTTGGGGACAGGAATACCAAGCTCTAGCAGTTCTTCAAAAATGGTGGGGGTAAGCCTAAAAACACCTCCTTTATACGTGTATTTTACTTGCCCTTGACAGTGTTTAATATGATGGTTGAAATTCCTTTGATGATACCATAAAACATCACATTTTAGACATTGAAAAACGCTAGAATACTTCTCAAAATGAAAAATGTAGCTAAAATGGTTTTCAAAAAGATTGAGCTTCATAGTTTTGGGATAAATTTTTCGTGAGTTTTGTATAAGACGACAAACTGTTTCATTTTCAAATTCTGCTAGCTCATACACCATCACATTAATTTCGAAGAGATCCTCCACAAAAAGAAGATCATGTAAACATACCCCTTGAAAGCTAGAAGCTGAAATTTGTTGTTTGTGACAATATAAACGAAATTTTGTTTGAGTGTCAGCTTCTAAATTATTCAACTGAAAGCCAAAAAACAAACTCAAACAGCGAAAAATACATAAACGATCTTGATACAGTTCACCTGTATTAAAATCTGTAGTTAAACTATGCACACCCTGGTTATGCAAAAGAAAAGGAGGTAATGTAACAGGTTGACCAATTACTGTTTTTCTTAGTTTGTTCACATAAAAGGTAATATTGGTGGTAGACAAATATCGCCACTTTGTGTCAGGTCTATCAAAATTTTCAAAATCGTGTTCTGAGACAGTCTCTAAAAAACGTGACAATTGATCGCTATCACTAATTAATTCTGCGGTATTCATCACACAATGATTATTATAGGATGGGTGAAAAAATCGAAGCGCGTCAGATTCAATATTTTTCAAAATGTAACCAAAACTATAATTAATTTTAAAACGCGAATTTTGGTTACTCATGATAGTACTATGAATTTGGTGTAGTAAATCATTTATGTTGGAGTTAAGAAAGAAATTATATATATCCTGTATAGGTCTGATGATGCTTCTTGTTCGAATTTGGGTCCATTTCTCCCGAATAAAATTTCTGTTGAGGAAGAGAGTATTAGAACAGTCTAAGGAATAATCTGGGAAATGTTTACCTTAACTCTTCATTTTCAATCGCTGGTGGTTCTTCTTCCTCCGCGGATTGCTTTGGAATGCTGCATAAAACACGCAATGAACACAGCACAATGCTGAGAAATTTTGCATTCGCTTACCTGGTATCAGCTCTTCTTTTCTGAGGTTTTGGCGTGGGTCCACTCCCCTTCTCCGCAGATTGTTTTGGAATGCTGAATAAAGTATGCATTAAACACAGCGCAATGTTGAGAAATTTTAATTCACTTACCTGGAATCAGTTCTTTTTTTGTGTGGTTTTGCCTTCGAACCCCTTTTCTCTGTGCAGTGATGTCTCGCTAGCTCAAGAGAGTTTGAGAAGTCCACACCACACAGACGACAAACACAACATTTTTCTTGATGCCTCTTCATAACATCTTTTCGATTAAATTTTTTGAAGCACTTCTCGCACTGCACCTCAGCATTTTGGTGAACAGTTTCGATGTGTCTTTTAAGATCTCTCGCTCTCGTGAAGGTCTTGCCACAAATCTCACAAATTTTCTCCATTTTTGAATGTGTGTTTTGATTTCTGCTTGCGTTTTTATAGCCAACACCATATGGTGAAACGAGGAATTTTTGAGAATTACGTAATAAAAACAGTGGTGAAATAAAACATTGCATTTTTGAGAATTACGTAATAAAAACATTGGTGAAATAAAAACATTGGTGTAATGCAGTTAAAAATATTTATTCGCTCATTGCTAAAAATTGTTTATCTTTTCAAGAGAACGTGATCAACTCCAAAAAATTGTTTATAGCTACTTTCAAGCCGTTAGAAAACGTGACCACCTCGGAGCTTTCTAGCTTCCGTTGGCATCAGTTTTTGTTGATAGTCGTGATTCAGCATTGATGATTGGCTGAGACTTTCACGCCCCATGTTTATGTGATAGATTTCTAGCTATCTTACAGACCATATGTTCAAAATGCAGTTAATATCGAAGTGGCGGTATTCTCAAGAGGGGTGCCCACAAATCAAGTTTTATTTACAAGTTGTATTGATATTGGTTTAAGTTGTTTACAAGCTGGTACATGTTGTCTTTGTGTTACCGTTTGTTTACAAGTACACGTTGTCATTTGTTTACAAGTTGGTACACGTTACCATTTGTTTACACGTGTTTGCAATGTACTTCAAGGTCATGTATCACCTCAGAAGTCACGTTCGGAAATGACGTAGGGCGCCGCAGAGCGCCGCAAAATCCGGGTCGAAAGTGTCGTTATATACTACTCCCGCGATTATCTCAAATGTGGATAACTCGGTCATAGAATTTCTGTTGGTGGGGACTGCGTTCGCGCTATCCCTTAATTGTCGTCGCTTTTAATCGCTGCCCACACTTTGCCAGCCAGCTTATCAGTTCGTTTCGAGTCGATTTTGCAAAAGAACTAGCTCATAGGCAAGCTGCTTCGCTTAAAAAGCTCGTTTTCGCAAAACGCTATCGCCTACGACCATACCACGTTGAACGCACCCCATCTCGTCCGATCTGGGAAGTTAAGCAACGTCGGGCTCGGTTAGTACTTGGATGGGTGACCGCCTGGGAATACCGAGTGTTGTAGGCTTTTGCTTGAATGTTTTTTTTTTCAAAACAAGCGCGCCAACTTGTGACGAAAGTTGCGTTTTGGCACTCGAAATCAAACCGCAAGCAGAAGAGCGTTCAAAGGCAATAAAGCGGCTGCTCGACGATTGTTGGGCATTCTATTTGAATAAGGTAAGTTGAGCGCTATGAAGTGCTGTTTTTTTCAAAAATAAAGGACGAGCTGCGAGAACCTATCTCAAAAGCTCCTTAAAGATATATATCTAGAATATCAACGTGTGGTGATGGTGCGTGCGTGCACGCATTGTTTAACCCTTTGAGGATCATAATATTCTAATTTATAAAATTTGAGACAATTCCTTTATTGTTTGGAAACAACAAAGTTACAATGAATTTCAGAAAAATGGTTATTACGTCATAATGATATAAGATGTAACAATCATGTAACATATGTGTTACATTATCCCTCAAAGGGTTAAGAAAGAGAGGGGGAACGGCGGTGTTGATTCGTACTTGGAAATCGCTTCTCGGCTCTCAAGAGCTAAGATCAAGTGTAGTATCTGTTCTTCTCAGTTTAATACCTGGGACGGCCAGCATCGCTGGGCCCTTGTATTAATCGTATGTTTGAACAGAGGGTGACGATTGAAAGCTTGCTTTGTCGCACCCACGGGTTGTCCCGGTATTGCAGTACCTCCGGGCTCGGCCCACACCCGCCACTGGCGGGTTTGCTTGTTGTTTCATTTCAATCTCGATTGATTCAATAGTGATTTTCTTGCATCTTTTCTTTTGCATTTCAAAACGACGACGATTGCTTGCTGGTCGTCATTCTAGAGCCAGCCTTCAAATTTCAAAAGCGCTCGAGCGAGGGCCTTCAGGAAAATCATGCTCTCCCCTTACCAAGCGCTCGAGCAAGCCAGCAAGCAAAAGTAACCACAGGTGTGCCACTGAAGCGCTTCAATCAGGCTCGTGGCAAGCGCGCAAAAACTCATACTTACCTGACGAGGGTCTTCACCGTGATCACGTAGGCGGTGGGCCCAGGGCGAGGCCCGATCATTGCACTTCGGCCGGGTTGACCCCCGCGATTATCTCAAATGTGGATAACTCGGTCGTAGAATTTCTGTTGGTGGGGACTGCGTTCGCGCTATCCCTTAATTGTCGTCGCTTTTAATCGCTGCCCACACTTTGCCAGCCAGCTTATCAGTTCGTTTTGAGGCGATTTTGCAAAAGAACTAGCTCATAGGCAAGCTGCTTCGCTTAAAAAGCTCGTTTTCGCAAAACGCTATCGCCTACGACCATACCACGTTGAACGCACCCCATCTCGTCCGATCTGGGAAGTTAAGCAACGTCGAGCTCGGTTAGTACTTGGATGGGTGACCGCCTGGGAATACCGAGTGTTGTAGGCTTTTGCTTGAATGTTTTTTTTTTCAAAACAAGCGCGCCAACTTGTGACGAAAGTTGCGTTTTGGCACTCGAAATCAAACCGCAAGCAGAAGAGCGTTCAAAGGCAATAAAGCGGCTGCTCGACGATTGTTGGGCATTCTATTTGAATAAGGTAAGTTGAGCGCTATGAAGTGCTGTTTTTTTTAAAAATAAAGGACGAGCTGCGAGAACCTATCTCAAAAGCTCCTTAAAGATATATATCTAGAATATCAACGTGTGGTGATGGTGCGTGCGTGCACGCATTGTTTAACCCTTTGAGGATCATAATATTCTAATTTATAAAATTTGAGACAATTCCTTTATTGTTTGGAAACAACAAAGTTACAATGAATTTCAGAAAAATGGTTATTACGTCATAATGATATAAGATGTAACATATGTGTTACATTATCCCTCAAAGGGTTAAGAAAGAGAGGGGGAACGGCGGTGTTGATTCGTACTTGGAAATCGCTTCTCGGCTCTCAAGAGCTAAGATCAAGTGTAGTATCTGTTCTTCTCAGTTTAATACCTGGGACGGCCAGCATCGCTGGGCCCTTGTATTAATCGTATGTTTGAACAGAGGGTGACGATTGAAAGCTTGCTTTGTCGCACCCACGGGTTGTCCCGGTATTGCAGTACCTCCAGGCTCGGCCCACACCCGCCACTGGCGGGTTTGCTTGTTGTTTCATTTCAATCTCGATTGATTCAATAGTGATTTTCTTGCATCTTTTCTTTTGCATTTCAAAACGACGACGATTGCTTGCTGGTCGTCATTCTAGAGCCAGCCTTCAAATTTCAAAAGCGCTCGAGCGAGGGCCTTCAGGAAAATCATGCTCTCCCCTTACCAAGCGCTCGAGCAAGCCAGCAAGCAAAAGTAACCACAGGTGTGCCACTGAAGCGCTTCAAACAGGCTCGTGGCAAGCGCGCAAAAACTCATACTTACCTGACGAGGGTCTTCACCGTGATCACGTAGGCGGTGGGCCCAGGGCGAGGCCCGACCATTGCACTTCGGCCGGGTTGACCCCCGCGATTATCTCAAATGTGGATAACTCGGTCGTAGAATTTCTGTTGGTGGGGACTGCGTTCGCGCTATCCCTTAATTGTCGTCGCTTTTAATCGCTGCCCACACTTTGCCAGCCAGCTTATCAGTTCGTTTCGAGTCGATTTTGCAAAAGAACTAGCTCATAGGCAAGCTGCTTCGCTTAAAAAGCTCGTTTTCGCAAAACGCTATCGCCTACGACCATACCACGTTGAACGCACCCCATCTCGTCCGATCTGGGAAGTTAAGCAACGTCGAGCTCGGTTAGTACTTGGATGGGTGACCGCCTGGGAATACCGAGTGTTGTAGGCTTTTGCTTGAATGTTTTTTTTTTCAAAACAAGCGCGCCAACTTGTGACGAAAGTTGCGTTTTGGCACTCGAAATCAAACCGCAAGCAGAAGAGCGTTCAAAGGCAATAAAGCGGCTGCTCGACGATTGTTGGGCATTCTATTTGAATAAGGTAAGTTGAGCGCTATGAAGTGCTGTTTTTTTCAAAAATAAAGGACGAGCTGCGAGAACCTATCTCAAAAGCTCCTTAAAGATATATATCTAGAATATCAACGTGTGGTGATGGTGCGTGCGTGCACGCATTGTTTAACCCTTTGAGGATCATAATATTCTAATTTATAAAATTTGAGACAATTCCTTTATTGTTTGGAAACAACAAAGTTACAATGAATTTCAGAAAAATGGTTATTACGTCATAATGATATAAGATGTAACAATCATGTAACATATGTGTTACATTATCCCTCAAAGGGTTAAGAAAGAGAGGGGGAACGGCGGTGTTGATTCGTACTTGGAAATCGCTTCTCGGCTCTCAAGAGCTAAGATCAAGTGTAGTATCTGTTCTTCTCAGTTTAATACCTGGGACGGCCAGCATCGCTGGGCCCTTGTATTAATCGTATGTTTGAACAGAGGGTGACGATTGAAAGCTTGCTTTGTCGCACCCACGGGTTGTCCCGGTATTGCAGTACCTCCGGGCTCGGCCCACACCCGCCACTGGCGGGTTTGCTTGTTGTTTCATTTCAATCTCGATTGATTCAATAGTGATTTTCTTGCATCTTTTCTTTTGCATTTCAAAACGACGACGATTGCTTGCTGGTCGTCATTCTAGAGCCAGCCTTCAAATTTCAAAAGCGCTCGAGCGAGGGCCTTCAGGAAAATCATGCTCTCCCCTTACCAAGCGCTCGAGCAAGCCAGCAAGCAAAAGTAACCACAGGTGTGCCACTGAAGCGCTTCAATCAGGCTCGTGGCAAGCGCGCAAAAACTCATACTTACCTGACGAGGGTCTTCACCGTGATCACGTAGGCGGTGGGCCCAGGGCGAGGCCCGACCATTGCACTTCGGCCGGGTTGACCCCCGCGATTATCTCAAATGTGGATAACTCGGTCGTAGAATTTCTGTTGGTGGGGACTGCGTTCGCGCTATCCCTTAATTGTCGTCGCTTTTAATCGCTGCCCACACTTTGCCAGCCAGCTTATCAGTTCGTTTCGAGTCGATTTTGCAAAAGAACTAGCTCATAGGCAAGCTGCTTCGCTTAAAAAGCTCGTTTTCGCAAAACGCTATCGCCTACGACCATACCACGTTGAACGCACCCCATCTCGTCCGATCTGGGAAGTTAAGCAACGTCGAGCTCGGTTAGTACTTGGATGGGTGACCGCCTGGGAATACCGAGTGTTGTAGGCTTTTGCTTGAATGTTTTTTTTTTCAAAACAAGCGCGCCAACTTGTGACGAAAGTTGCGTTTTGGCACTCGAAATCAAACCGCAAGCAGAAGAGCGTTCAAAGGCAATAAAGCGGCTGCTCGACGATTGTTGGGCATTCTATTTGAATAAGGTAAGTTGAGCGCTATGAAGTGCTGTTTTTTTCAAAAATAAAGGACGAGCTGCGAGAACCTATCTCAAAAGCTCCTTAAAGATATATATCTAGAATATCAACGTGTGGTGATGGTGCGTGCGTGCACGCATTGTTTAACCCTTTGAGGATCATAATATTCTAATTTATAAAATTTGAGACAATTCCTTTATTGTTTGGAAACAACAAAGTTACAATGAATTTCAGAAAAATGGTTATTACGTCATAATGATATAAGATGTAACAATCATGTAACATATGTGTTACATTATCCCTCAAAGGGTTAAGAAAGAGAGGGGGAACGGCGGTGTTGATTCGTACTTGGAAATCGCTTCTCGGCTCTCAAGAGCTAAGATCAAGTGTAGTATCTGTTCTTCTCAGTTTAATACCTGGGACGGCCAGCATCGCTGGGCCCTTGTATTAATCGTATGTTTGAACAGAGGGTGACGATTGAAAGCTTGCTTTGTCGCACCCACGGGTTGTCCCGGTATTGCAGTACCTCCGGGCTCGGCCCACACCCCCCACTGGCGGGTTTGCTTGTTGTTTCATTTCAATCTCGATTGATTCAATAGTGATTTTCTTGCATCTTTTCTTTTGCATTTCAAAACGACGACGATTGCTTGCTGGTCGTCATTCTAGAGCCAGCCTTCAAATTTCAAAAGCGCTCGAGCGAGGGCCTTCAGGAAAATCATGCTCTCCCCTTACCAAGCGCTCGAGCAAGCCAGCAAGCAAAAGTAACCACAGGTGTGCCACTGAAGCGCTTCAATCAGGCTCGTGGCAAGCGCGCAAAAACTCATACTTACCTGACGAGGGTCTTCACCGTGATCACGTAGGCGGTGGGCCCAGGGCGAGGCCCGATCATTGCACTTCGGCCGGGTTGACCCCCGCGATTATCTCAAATGTGGATAACTCGGTCGTAGAATTTCTGTTGGTGGGGACTGCGTTCGCGCTATCCCTTAATTGTCGTCGCTTTTAATCGCTGCCCACACTTTGCCAGCCAGCTTATCAGTTCGTTTCGAGTCGATTTTGCAAAAGAACTAGCTCATAGGCAAGCTGCTTCGCTTAAAAAGCTCGTTTTCGCAAAACGCTATCGCCTACGACCATACCACGTTGAACGCACCCCATCTCGTCCGATCTGGGAAGTTAAGCAACGTCGGGCTCGGTTAGTACTTGGATGGGTGACCGCCTGGGAATACCGAGTGTTGTAGGCTTTTGCTTGAATGTTTTTTTTTCAAAACAAGCGCGCCAACTTGTGACGAAAGTTGCGTTTTGGCACTCGAAATCAAACCGCAAGCAGAAGAGCGTTCAAAGGCAATAAAGCGGCTGCTCGACGATTGTTGGGCATTCTATTTGAATAAGGTAAGTTGAGCGCTATGAAGTGCTGTTTTTTTCAAAAATAAAGGACGAGCTGCGAGAACCTATCTCAAAAGCTCCTTAAAGATATATATCTAGAATATCAACGTGTGGTGATGGTGCGTGCGTGCACGCATTGTTTAACCCTTTGAGGATCATAATATTCTAATTTATAAAATTTGAGACAATTCCTTTATTGTTTGGAAACAACAAAGTTACAATGAATTTCAGAAAAATGGTTATTACGTCATAATGATATAAGATGTAACAATCATGTAACATATGTGTTACATTATCCCTCAAAGGGTTAAGAAAGAGAGGGGAACGGCGGTGTTGATTCGTACTTGGAAATCGCTTCTCGGCTCTCAAGAGCTAAGATCAAGTGTAGTATCTGTTCTTCTCAGTTTAATACCTGGGACGGCCAGCATCGCTGGGCCCTTGTATTAATCGTATGTTTGAACAGAGGGTGACGATTGAAAGCTTGCTTTGTCGCACCCACGGGTTGTCCCGGTATTGCAGTACCTCCGGGCTCGGCCCACACCCGCCACTGGCGGGTTTGCTTGTTGTTTCATTTCAATCTCGATTGATTCAATAGTGATTTTCTTGCATCTTTTCTTTTGCATTTCAAAACGACGACGATTGCTTGCTGGTCGTCATTCTAGAGCCAGCCTTCAAATTTCAAAAGCGCTCGAGCGAGGGCCTTCAGGAAAATCATGCTCTCCCCTTACCAAGCGCTCGAGCAAGCCAGCAAGCAAAAGTAACCACAGGTGTGCCACTGAAGCGCTTCAATCAGGCTCGTGGCAAGCGCGCAAAAACTCATACTTACCTGACGAGGGTCTTCACCGTGATCACGTAGGCGGTGGGCCCAGGGCGAGGCCCGACCATTGCACTTCGGCCGGGTTGACCCCCGCGATTATCTCAAATGTGGATAACTCGGTCGTAGAATTTCTGTTGGTGGGGACTGCGTTCGCGCTATCCCTTAATTGTCGTCGCTTTTAATCGCTGCCCACACTTTGCCAGCCAGCTTATCAGTTCGTTTCGAGTCGATTTTGCAAAAGAACTAGCTCATAGGCAAGCTGCTTCGCTTAAAAAGCTCGTTTTCGCAAAACGCTATCGCCTACGACCATACCACGTTGAACGACACCCCATCTCGTCCGATCTGGGAAGTTAAGCAACGTCGGGCTCGGTTAGTAACTTGGATGGGTGACCGCCTGGGAATACCGAGTGTTGTAGGCTTTTGCTTGAATGTTTTTTTTTTCAAAACAAGCGCGCCAACTTGTGACGAAAGTTGCGTTTTTGGCACTCGAAATCAAACCGCAAGCAGAAGAGCGTTCAAAGGCAATAAAGCGGCTGCTCGACGATTGTTGGGCATTCTATTTGAATAAGGTAAGTTGAAGCGCTATGAAGTGCTGTTTTTTTCAAAAATAAAGGACGAGCTGCGAGAACCTATCTCAAAAGCTCCTTAAAGATATATATCTAGAATATCAACGTGTGGTGATGGTGCGTGCGTGCACGCATTGTTTAACCCTTTGAGGATCATAATATTCTAATTTATAAAATTTGAGACAATTCCTTTATTGTTTGGAAACAACAAAGTTACAATGAATTTCAGAAAAATGGTTATTACGTCATAATGATATAAGATTGTAACAATCATGTAACATATGTGTTACATTATCCCTCAAAGGGTTAAGAAAGAGAGGGGGAACGGCGGTGTTGATTCGTACTTGGAAATCGCTTCTCGGCTCTCAAGAGCTAAGATCAAGTGTAGTATCTGTTCTTCTCAGTTTAATACCTGGGACGGCCAGCATCGCTGGGCCCTTGTATTAATCGTATGTTTGAACAGAGGGTGACGATTGAAAGCCTGGCTTTGTCGCACCCACGGGTTGTCCCGGTATTGCAGTACCTCCGGGCTCGGCCCACACCCGCCACTGGCGGGTTTGCTTGTTGTTTCATTTCAATCTCGATTGATTCAATAGTGATTTTCTTGCATCTTTTCTTTTGCATTTCAAAACGACGACGATTGCTTGCTGGTCGTCATTCTAGAGCCAGCCTTCAAATTTCAAAAGCGCTCGAGCGAGGGCCTTCAGGAAAATCATGCTCTCCCCTACCAAGCGCTCGAGCAAGCCAGCAAGCAAAAGTAACCACAGGTGTGCCACTGAAGCGCTTCAATCAGGCTCGTGGCAAGCGCGCAAAAACTCATACTTACCTGACGAGGGTCTTCACCGTGATCACGTAGGCGGTGGGCCCAGGGCGAGGCCCGACCATTGCACTTCGGCCGGGTTGACCCCCGCGATTATCTCAAATGTGGATAACTCGGTCGTAGAATTTCTGTTGGTGGGGACTGCGTTCGCGCTATCCCTTAATTGTCGTCGCTTTTAATCGCTGCCCACACTTTGCCAGCCAGCTTATCAGTTCGTTTTGAGGCGATTTTGCAAAAGAACTAGCTCATAGGCAAGCTGCTTCGCTTAAAAGCTCGTTTTCGCAAACGCTATCGCCTACGACCATACCACGTTGAACGCACCCCATCTCGTCCGATCTGGGAAGTTAAGCAACGTCGAGCTCGGTTAGTACTTGGATGGGTGACCGCCTGGAATACCGAGTGTTGTAGGCTTTTGCTTGAATGTTTTTTTTTTCAAAACAAGCGCGCCAACTTGTGGACGAAAGTTGCGTTTTGGCACTCGAAATCAAACCGCAAGCAGAAGAGCGTTCAAAGGCAATAAGCGGCTGCTCGACGATTGTTGGGCATTCTATTTGAATAAGGTAAGTTGAGCGCTATGAAGTGCTGTTTTTTTCAAAAATAAAGGACGAGCTGCGAGAACCTATCTCAAAAGCTCCTTAAAGATATATATCTAGAATATCAACGTGTGGTGATGGTGCGTGCGTGCACGCATTGTTTAACCCTTTGAGGATCATAATATTCTAATTTATAAAATTTGAGACAATTCCTTTATTGTTTGGAAACAACAAAGTTACAATGAATTTCAGAAAAATGGTTATTACGTCATAATGATATAAGATGTAACATATGTGTTACATTATCCCTCAAAGGGTTAAGAAAGAGAGGGGGAACGGCGGTGTTGATTCGTACTTGGAAATCGCTTCTCGGCTCTCAAGAGCTAAGATCAAGTGTAGTATCTGTTCTTCTCAGTTTAATACCTGGGACGGCCAGCATCGCTGGGCCCTTGTATTAATCGTATGTTTGAACAGAGGGTGACGATTGAAAGCTTGCTTTGTCGCACCCACGGGTTGTTCCCGGTATTGCAGTACCTCCGGGCTCGGCCCACACCCGCACTGGCGGGTTTTGCTTGTTGTTTCATTTCAATCTCGATTGATTCAATAGTGATTTTCTTGCATCTTTTCTTTTGCATTTCAAAACGACGACGATTGCTTGCTGGTCGTCATTCTAGAGCCAGCCTTCAAATTTCAAAAGCGCTCGAGCGAGGGCCTTCAGGAAAATCATGCTCTCCCCTTACCAAGCGCTCGAGCAAGCCAGCAAGCAAAAGTAACCACAGGTGTGCCACTGAAGCGCTTCAATCAGGCTCGTGGCAAGCGCGCAAAAACTCATACTTACCTGACGAGGGTCTTCACCGTGATCACGTAGGCGGTGGGCCCAGGGCGAGGCCCGACCATTGCACTTCGGCCGGGTTGACCCCCGCGATTATCTCAAATGTGGATAACTCGGTCGTAGAATTTCTGTTGGTGGGGACTGCGTTCGCGCTATCCCTTAATTGTCGTCGCTTTTAATCGCTGCCCACACTTTGCCAGCCAGCTTATCAGTTCGTTTCGAGTCGATTTTGCAAAAGAACTAGCTCATAGGCAAGCTGCTTCGCTTAAAAAGCTCGTTTTCGCAAAACGCTATCGCCTACGACCATACCACGTTGAACGCACCCCATCTCGTCCGATCTGGGAAGTTAAGCAACGTCGAGCTCGGTTAGTACTTGGATGGGTGACCGCCTGGGAATACCGAGTGTTGTAGGCTTTTGCTTGAATGTTTTTTTTTTCAAAACAAGCGCGCCAACTTGTGACGAAAGTTGCGTTTTGGCACTCGAAATCAAACCGCAAGCAGAAGAGCGTTCAAAGGCAATAAAGCGGCTGCTCGACGATTGTTGGGCATTCTATTTGAATAAGGTAAGTTGAGCGCTATGAAGTGCTGTTTTTTTCAAAAATAAAGGACGAGCTGCGAGAACCTATCTCAAAAGCTCCTTAAAGATATATATCTAGAATATCAACGTGTGGTGATGGTGCGTGCGTGCACGCATTGTTTAACCCTTTGAGGATCATAATATTCTAATTTATAAAATTTGAGACAATTCCTTTATTGTTTGGAAACAACAAAGTTACAATGAATTTCAGAAAAATGGTTATTACGTCATAATGATATAAGATGTAACAATCATGTAACATATGTGTTACATTATCCCTCAAAGGGTTAAGAAAGAGAGGGGGAACGGCGGTGTTGATTCGTACTTGGAAATCGCTTCTCGGCTCTCAAGAGCTAAGATCAAGTGTAGTATCTGTTCTTCTCAGTTTAATACCTGGGACGGCCAGCATCGCTGGGCCCTTGTATTAATCGTATGTTTGAACAGAGGGTGACGATTGAAAGCTTGCTTTGTCGCACCCACGGGTTGTCCCGGTATTGCAGTACCTCCAGGCTCGGCCC
>CAWUFA030000005.1:0-42313 GCA_963921275.4 uncultured Hormoscilla sp.
AATACCGCACACGCTATAACTCTATCGTAGCACACAATGGCCGGGGCGATCTGGATAATATATCGGCGCAGGTCTCGGACTTGGAAGGCGTTCAGGCCGTGGCGGTTTTTGACAACGACACGGATGCCGAAGTAACCACACAGGGAACGGCTATAGCCGAACATTCCATATTAGTCGCAGTGCAGGGCGGGGATGATGATGAAATCGCTCAAGCGATTTTCAGAACCAAACCCGCCGGTATTCCAACCATTGGGGCAACGGTCATAAATATCGAACGGGAAATCGGGACAGATATCGTGGTCCGATTTGCCCGCGTGACGGAAGTCCCTATCAGGTTTGTGCTCGATATCAGGGTCGGCCCGGCCTTTCCTGTTGCCGGTCTCGAATTAATTCAGACTCGGTGCGTGGAATGGATCGGCGGAACATTCAACGCCCTCACAGGGCGGTTCGACACTACGGGTATTGGTATAGGCGAATCAATTGACGCCAGCCGGGCACTGACGCCGGTTCAATCTGTCCCAGGCCATGAGGTGATTTCTCTCTCGGTTCAGCTGCAGGATGGTTCAAATCTACCAACGGTTCAGGGGTTGACCAGCCGATATACGCTGGTAGCAGATGATGTAAACATAACGATTTCGGCATGACAGATATCCGCCCAGCCGCAAGCGAATTAATCACTCAATACCGTGAATCCGAAAACCTCAAGGGCTGGATTGACGGATGGCTCGACCTCACTCAGAGAGAAATTATCGACGGCCTTCAGGAGGTTCAGGATCAACTATCGCTCGACACGGCGGGCGGGGTGTGGCTCGACTTCATAGGGGAACGGCTGGGATACAGCCGCCCAAACAGGCGGATGGACAATCTCTTATATTTTGGCTTCGGTACGTACAACGCAGCGGGCGACCGGATGCCTGACGATCTTTTCACGGGGTGGAATCAAGAACCTTTCTACGACGCCGGTCAAGCCGTCATGGGAGTGGCACCGATCCCAGATAACTGGTACAGGTCGATGTTAAAGGCGCGAGGCATATCCATAATAGGCGGGACTAGTATTGAGAATCTGGATCGGGTCGCACAGGCCCTTTTTAATTTGGCGTCATACGTAACAGAGACACCGACTATGACGGCGAACCGTTTCGGTTTCGCCCCTGACCCAGACCGGTTCATTCCGGCGGTGCACTCGAACGCAAATCAGACTTGGGGCTATGCCCCGTTCGTCGGGGACAATTTGGAAATCAATCTGGTGATAACTATTATGGCACGGGACAGCCGCAAGGGGTTCATTCAATTTATCAGAGAACAAAATTTCTTTCCCCGTACAGCGGGTATAGGCTTGACAATTCAAGATGTAACGAGATAGGTATTTGTCATGACTAGATCAGCCCCGTCTTTATTAATTCGCCCGTGGGCGACAAGCGCAACGGCGGATACCACAACGCCGGAAACGGTAGGTCTTGTTAGAGCAGACGGATGGCCGTCGACATATTCCCCGCCGGGGACTCTCGCGCCGCGCCGGGAAGTGTTCAATGAAATGTTCTCGGAGTTGTACGCGCTCGGCGATGACGTCAACCGTAACGGCGCACTGTTGCCGTGGTCAGATCAGTTAAACTACTATGAGCACGCCCGCGTATTAGGAAGCGACGGCCTGGTCTATCGGGCCGTGGTTGCAACCGGCCCCGCTACCAGCAACGCCGTGGACCCGGCGACGAAAACAAATAGCAACGTCTGGGCCGATGGGGTCAACCCGAATACCGAGAACAGAATCCGACAGGTGGGATGGGTTGCTAACCAAGCAGCTGGCGGCGGCTCTGAGTCAATTACCGCCGCAGGAAATACCGTGGTAGAAACTTCCGCAAACATGACGACCGTTAGTATGACGTTCGACCGCGCGAATGTAAACGTTCTTATATGGGTCTGCGTGCCCTCAATTATTCGCCTGAACGATTCCAGGCTTCAACAGGTGCAGCCGCACTTAACGACTTTTGCTGATAGCAATTCTATTCAAACGCTGATTTTTGGCAATCGCACCAGCTTTACCAGCACGGCGAATTCGGACGACATGCATGTTGCGTCATCTTCTGTAGTATACAGAACCGGCGCTATCGGTGTTTATACTTTCACTTCTAAAATTGGAGTGACCGCGCCTAATAATTCTGTCGGAAGCATTTCAGTTTCCTGGGGTAATGCCGCCGGTCCGCGTAATCCAAATCCCGCGACAATGATTGTTATGGAGTTGGAAGATTGAATTTTGAAACCGCTATGGCTATTCATTGGAAATGGCCTTCCGAATTTATCATTGAAGGCGATAATATCCGCCCAAAAATTAAGGGAGCGGGTACGAAAATTCCTACGGCTGTGCAGATCAAAAAAGCCGTAAAGGAATACAAAAAAGCACAGGCCGTCGTTCAGTGGATCGGCGAAAGAGAAATCGCGTATAACGCGGCGGGGCTTTCCATTAATCGACTAGCCGTCGCCCTCTTAGACGCCTACGAAGGCGACAACACGGAAATCGACCAGTTCATTTCTGAACGTAATGCGGTAAGAAACCGCTCAGATTTTCCAACAAAACCGGAGTAAAAAATGGCATCGTTGCAGAACAGAAGATACATGGGAACGAAACTCGCAGGCGAACCGCCGCACGAGGTCTGGTGGGCACTAGCCTGGAAATATCCCCAATACAGCCCGACCGATGTGCCGTTTCAAAACGGCGTTCAGATTTTTTTCCAAGGCGAGGATGATGACGAACCCTTTCCCGGACCGACGCCTTTCGTTTCCCTGATGAACGAATGGAGAATGTGGAAGTCCCAGACCGAGTGGAAAGCGGCGCGGCGCGAAGTATATGAAGAACACGGGTTGACGCTTCAGGTTTTGACTGTTGCTCTCATGGATAAAGAGGCTGGCGATTCCGCCCTGTGGAATGCGTACATTGCTCGCCGAAATTCGGTCCGGGCTCTTTCGACCTTCCCGGCGAAACCGACCAACGCGCTCGAATCTGATCTTCAAAATATGCAGGCCGCTGTACCCTAATGGATGAGCGGCACCCCGATTGCTCTATGACGTCCGATGACCTTAAGTTGATTATGAAGAAACTTGGATGGAACAACGGAAACCTCAAATACGAATTAGGCATAAGTAGAAGAACGGCGCGCGGCTGGACGAACGGTTATTACGCAATCCCTTCTACTGTATCCAGATTGATGCGGTTGATCGAGGTTTCGTACTTGGAAGAACACAAAGAAACGAAAGCCCCGTTATGAACGGAGTTTTTGTTGCGGCAAATATTTCCTAATTTACAGGGATTGTTATCTGTGCGAAATTCCGAAACATGAATTTTAATTCAGAAGCAACAGTGTTAAAAACTGACGACCGTCTTGGACTGGTTATGGGATTCGCCATCGTCTGTACCGACAAAGGAAAGCCTTACGTGGATACGCAGGGCGATCACATTCCAGAAGCGGCTATGTTGAAAGCGGCGACTGATTTTATGGAAGATAACAGAACGGCGTCGGTGATGCACACCGGTATCGATGTAGGGCCTGTGGTGTTTGCCTGGCCGCTAACGCAAGACATTGCTGCGGCCCTTGGAATCCAGACAGAAAAAACCGGTCTATTAATTGGAATGAAGCCCGCACCAGAAATATACGAACGGTTCAAGTCTGGAGAGTTTACGGGGTTCAGCATTGGCGGGAAACGGATCACGGATCAGGCGGCATGAACGTTATGGAAGAATTCACGATTGAAGAAATATCCGCTGTTGACACGCCCGCGCAGGAAGGCGCGAAAGCGGTTATCATGAAACGAAAGGAACCAGAAATGGCGACGAAGAAAATCGCGAAAACTGTAGCGAAAGATTGTCCAGAAAATCCTGACGATTGCTTGATAGATGATGATTGGGACGATTTTTGGCTTCGTTATTCGGCGAAGGCCGAGGCGTTAAAGATTGATACCGTTGCCCTGAAGGCCGCTACCGAGGCCGCCGTAAAGGCTCGTGGATTGGCCGCCGTCAAGGCGATTGTTATGCCAGACGATATGCCGGACGATGAGTTAATTTACTTGCCGCCGATACCAGCTGAAAAAACCTGGGAAGATGGAATACCGTGGGACGGCGTGCCGTGGGACGGCAAGCCGCGCCCCGGCAAGCCGAGACCGCCGTTTACAATGGCGGACGACACGGACAAATCGAAGCCGCCTTATACCTTGCCAGGGGTTATTCCCTGGGATGGGAAAGGCACCCCACCACCGAATTGGAATTGGCTCTATTTGAGGGATGGAAAAATGATGGACGAAGAAAAAATGGACGACACCGACAAGGCGAATCGAGGCGGGTATATATGGATGGATGGAGAGGGCCGACGCATTCTTTCTCGTGAAGGCTACCCTGATCAGGTCGTCGGGCACCATGATGATTCTTATGAAATGATGGATGAAACCGATAAGGCGATAATTGGTCCATTTTCCGTTCCTGTTCCTGGCGGCGGGAAGTGGCCGCCAGACATTCCAAAAATGAAAGAAAAGGCGACCGCCAAAGGCGACGTTATTTACAAGGCCGCCGACGGTTCTGTTTACAGTAAAGGTGACGACCCTCGGCTTGTCGCATTGGCGAAACGCCATGATGAAGCACAGGCCGAAATCGCCAAGGCAAAAGCAGAAGCAGAATGGCGTGAATACGAGAAACGGGCGGAAGCAGAATTGAACAACTTCCCCGGCGGAACGGAGTACCGCGCCGCGCTTCTGAAGGCGATTGACGGTATGAATCAGCATCAGGCCGAAGCCGCCCAGGCATTGAAAGCTGCGAACAACGCAATCGGTTCCGCCTTCGACCGGATGTCTGTGGAAGCCCGCCAGGACTTTGCGCCGTCTGGTTCAGAAAGTGAATTGAATAAACTTGCGAAAGCCTATGCCGATAAACACGGCGGCACGCCTGAACAGGCGTACAGCGAAGTCCTGAAAACCGCTGAAGGCAAACGCCTTTACGCGAAAATGTATAACTAGAGGAAATTGAAAAATGGCAGCAACGCAACAACCAAAAGTAGTGAATCTGGTGGCGGGCGAAGACCTGAACGGTGATTACGGGGCGGCGGTATCTCTGAACACCAGTGGACAGGTCGTGAAATCGACAACCGCCGGTCAGCTGGTGATCGGCGTCATTGCCGAGGACCCTGAGCGTACCACTGTAGCGGGCGATGACCGCGTACCCGTTGCATTGATTGCGGGCGGCGGCGTACTCCGTATCCGCGTAGGTAACGCGGCGGTTACCGCCGGTCAATTGCTCATTGCTAGCACAACGGCGGGCGGCGTTGCTGGTGTCGCTAACGTAAACGCCCTCACAGCTAATCAGGTCGCTTGTGGTGTTGCCCTAGAGGCAGGAGCTTCGTCTAATCTTATCGGCATGCTTGCGCATTCCGTTGCCAAATAAGGAATATTGAAAATGCCAATCTCTGAAAACTTCACCAAGGCAAGCGGCGGGTACTCTCAACCCTCTAGGGGCGATGTCCATATCAATCAGCCGCTGTCGAATATCTCGATTGCCTACATGCAGGCGGCTGATAACTTCGTTGCTTCTAAGGTGTTCCCCTCTATTCCCGTGGAGAAGCAATCGGATGCTTTTTATGTTTATCCGCGCGGCGATTGGAACAGGTCATTCATGCAGGAGCGTGGACCTTCCACCGAAGCACCTAGGGGCACCTACGAAATTTCTAACGAGTTATACTTCGCGAAAGTTTACGCCGGTGCTCGATTGGTAGCCGATCAGATTCGCGCTAATCAAGACGCAGCCATTGATCTGGATCGAGAAGCCGTGGAGTTTCTTACGCATCAAGGATTGTTGATTCGTGAAATTCGCTGGGCCGAAAACTTCTTTCGTGACAGTCAATGGACCTTCCAATTGAACGGCGCAGGTTCACGGGCGGGCACGGTTGACCCGGCTAGCGGAACGGCAACAAACAGAAATGTTCTTCGTTGGTCTGATGCAGACAGCACGCCGATTGAGGATGTACGGCTATTAAAGCGTACGGTTCTGGGTGAGACGGGCTTCATGCCGAACACGCTCACTCTGGGACGGTCAGTGTTTGACACCCTCATTGATCACCCTGATATCGTTGGTCGGTTTGACCGGGGTCAGACAGAAGGCGGTGCCCTTGCGGGTGACGAATCCGCTCAGCGGATGCAACTGGCGGCGTTGCTTGGAGTGTCAGAAGTCTGGGTTATGGATGCCATTCAGAACACGGCCAACGAGGGCGCGACAGACGCTCATTCTTTCATTGGCGGCGATCACGCGCTGCTTTCGTACAAGCCTTCCACACCGGGCCTGATGACGCCCAGCGCGGGTTATACTTTCGCTTGGACGGGCTACGAAGGTGCTAGTGTTGAGGGCTCATGGATTTTCAAATATCGAAACGATGAGACACGATCCGATGTGATTGAAAATGAAGTTGCTTTTGACCATAAGCAAATTGCGCCTGATCTTGGAGCGTTTTTTAATAGTATCATCTGATGGCTGAAAAGAAACCGCTTAAGAGGATTAAAAATAACAGAGACTGGCGGCAGCGGTTTAACCCGCTTGCCGCTTTCGTCTGGCGGCGGCCCCTGATCTTTCGGGGAAAGAAGATGAAAGCCGGTGCAGCCATACCGAAAGCCTTGCGGGATAACGCCCGAAAGCTGCGGAAATTTTGGACGGCGAACGTTATTGAATTGGCCTGACCGATGGCGTTATTTTCCCGGTTCAGAAACACCCTAACAACGCCGCCTACCAGATCACAGCAGGCAACGGCGGGAACGGATCTGACTTTTGCAAATGCAACGCGGTCATTCATTCCACTGAACACCGGGGCGATCACCGTTCGGCTGCAGGATGATTCGACGGACAGGACCTTCGAGGTTCTGCAGGGTGCTCAATATTCAATGAGGGTCAGTCATTTTCGGGCTGGCTCGACGGCGTCGATTGTAGGGCTCTGGTGAAATGGATATCGGCCCGGCTCTGTTTTCTGTCTCGACGTTTTTCACGGCGTTCATAGGGTCAATCGGGGGCCGCCCAGGCAACCCGTTCTCACCCGGATTTTCTAACGCCTTCGGAGGCCCGTGATGGCCGTACGTTCCCAGACCAATCTAATCAATGACCTGGCAACGCGCATAATCGATAACACCAGCGGCCAGATCACCCCTGCGATTCTCCGTTCCATGCTACTCGATATGATCGAGTCGCTTTTCAATATTCACGGGCTGGAGGAGGGTCAGGTTGCCGCCCTTGGACAGGCGAATGAAAACGACCCTACGGGGATGCAGTTGATCGGGTCGACCCTGATGATGCCGGAAGAAATGACCTTCCAACAGCGGGCGGCTTTCCTTGGATCGAGTGCCCGGTTGTTCTCAACTGGGTCATTTCTGAATATCGAAAATACCGTCACCGATGATCTTTATGAAGTTGTTGATCACCAAGCAAATAAACTCTCTGCAAGCCTTCCGCCTTCGTGGATTAATTACGCTGAAAGCCCGAACACATGGCGGGCGGTTTACACCTCAATCACCGCTAATCAGCGGCCGATTCAATTGGACGGGTACACATTTGACTGGCGGCCGGATTATTTTGGGAGAGTTTGGGGGATTCGATTTATCCTACAGGGGAACCCAAGTCAGAATGTAAGGATTCGAGTTTACGATATTGAGGACGGCACCCCAGGCGAAACCTTGTGGACCTTTCCCACACAGATGGCGTGGGAGACCGGCGCGGGCGGGGTAGATTATCCCTTCGGTCTTACGGATATCGAGTTCCTTGGATCGACGGCGCCCTTGTTAGTAGACCCCGCCCGGAATCTTCGTTTCGAGTTCAGGGCGGACAGCGGTACAATCGCTGAGAACATGAATACCAATCTTCCGGTGTTTGAGGTAATCCCGCAAATTGGCGGGCGCCGTACCCTGATGGACCGCCCGAGTAATTTCCCAAATGGCACGCTTCCGATTGTACTCAACGGCGGTCTCGAACGGTCTCGATTGAGTGAAAGCGCGGGACGGGTTCAGGTTACGGAATCAACGGACACGGAATTGATTTCGTTCAGCAGTTCAACAATCACCCAGACCCGTGGTGAGCAGACTTACTCGTTTAACTTCACACATACGGGACGGGTTACGGCCTTTGGGACCTACATTGGCGGGGTCAACAGCAACACCGAGGTTGAAGTTAGAATCGCTGATATCTCCCAGAGCGGGACTTCTGTTTATTCTTCAAACACGGTGGAAATTGCACGCGGGTTGACAAACGTAGGACCGCCTGAGTTGAGGTTTTTTCAACTCGACAACCCGTTGAATCTTTCGGGTTCCTACACGATTGAAATCGTAATCGGGCCGCGCGATTTTCGAGTGCAGGAAATTGGTACAAACAGTCTGAGACTTGTCGCTCGAAACGACGAGGCCGCTGAATTGCTTTCAGGCGCGCGCCTGATTGATACAACCGGCGGGCTAACCGGCGGGGGTGATCTTTCCGCTGATAGAAGTCTTTCGATTGCGGACGACGGGGTGACCAGTATTAAACTTGCGGACGACGCGGTAACCAGTGCAAAGATCGCCGCCGACGCCGTAACAGAATTGAAGTTATTGGCGGGGGCGGTGGCGACCGACAAACTTGCGGACGACGCCGTTACCAAGGCGAAACTGAACGCGGATGTATTTGCTACGGGTGCAGCCGTGAATACGGGTACCGAGACTGACACGGCGGTGTCACCTTTCAGGTTACAGTCAAGATTAGAAACGCTTTCGTATGACCGGTACCGGAAGACGCTTGCCGTAGGCGGAACATTCCCCGCGGCGGACCGGGGCGACTACGTGATTGCCAACGGCAACGGTACGGCCAACGGTATCACAATCACAGTAGGTGAAGTCTATCGGTGCACGACAAACGGGACGGCGGTTTCCACACCCGCAAACTGGGACCGCCTTCAGGGAATCGAGGATACCGGCTGGCAGGCACTCGCATACGCAAGCGGCTGGGCGGCGTCCGGTGCAGGCCAATGGCCAAACGCGCGATGGCGGAAGTTTGGACCGGTCATATCCGTGGAAATAACAACCAGTGCAACCGGTACGGTAACAACGGCGGATACGATTATAACGACGCTTCCAGTTCAGGCCCGGCCTGATCGGACTAAGTATTTCATATGGAATGAGAACGGGCAATTTCGCCCCGGCCTAATCCACACCGACGGGCGGGTGAACGTGAACAGTTTATTGACGGGTTCTTTCGTTACGATGCAAACAACCTATCAGCTGGGATAATGGAAGACCGGCGGAAAACGAACGGATTAAGTGAGGTGGGAGTTGCAATCGGGCGGCTGCAGGCCGAGGCTGAAGCAGGCAAACAGCAGCGGCTCGAGTTGTTCCAACAGAACGAGAAACTACGGGCAGAAGTAGGGGAGCTCAAAACACAAATCGCCCAGGGCTTTACAAAACTCGATGAAGCCACCACCGGAAACACCAAGCGGTTTGAAAAACAGTGCAGGGAAATTGAGAGCCTGAAGGTATCGAGAAACCGCGCCCGTATCGCGATAGCCTCAATCGGCGGCGCAAGCGGATCACTCGGGGGCATTGTTGCCGCCATTCTTCACAAGATTGGATTAAATTGAAATGCTTTCCCTGATTGGTTCACTGTTAGGATTCGGGACGTCGTTCCTTCCCAAAGTCATGGGGTACTTCGAGGAGAAACGCGATCAGGCGCATGAGCTCGCGCTTATGGACAAACAGTTGGAACAACAGAAACAGATCGGGGCTCAACGGCTCGAGGCCGTGAACGTGGACGCGGATATTCGAGAGACCGAGGCACTCCACAAGGCCGAGGCCCGTATCACGGTGAAATCCTCTCAGTGGGTGATCAACCTATCGGCAACCGTTAGGCCGGTGATGACCTACGCGCTATTTTTCGAGTTCATGCTACTCACCGCCCTGCTTGCGACCGGTCACATCGATGACGAAATGTATCGGCTGATATGGTCAAATGAAATACAGGCGGTATGGGCCGCCGTGGTTTCATTCTGGTTCGGAGCCCGCCAATGGAACAAGAAATAATTAAATATGATTCCAATGAAGGCCGCGTTTAAGCGCGCGAACATAAACCGGATGAATGTCGAAAGCCGCTGCGAGGTCTTTCGCGCCAATCCATGACCAGCACCTTTCGGGGTGTTTGGTCACAAATCGCCAAAACCTTTCTTCGAGTGGAACCGGGGGCCTTCCAATTTTTTTCATGCCGCTTTCCGAACCTGTCCCGCCCTGATTCGTACCGCGTGGCGGGTGTCGATTCCATATTCGGCGGCCAGCCGTTTCACAGGCTTACGGCTTTCCCTGATGGCCTGAACCTGATCACGGGTCAACCGGTAAGCGGGCGAAATCTGCCGCCCCTTCAAAACCATATCAGCCATGTTCTCCGCGTGCGTCGCCGTGAATAGGTGATCTGGGTTTACACAGGCCGGGTTATCACATTCGTGGCAAACAAAAAGCCCGTACAGAATCGGGCCGCGATTGAGCAGAAACGAAACCCGATGCGCGGTCTGAGTTGTTCCGTATAGCGAAAACTTTCCATAACCGTGGCGGTCTTTGCCCCCGGTCCAGTTCCAACACCCGCCCGGTTCTTTCCGGACATGTTCCATGAATCGCGATTCGATAGACTTGATTTTTTTGCCCTTCATGGTAGAAAGAGTTGCGCAATTTTGCGCGATTGTCAACATCGAAGGGAAAGAAAATGAACGACTTTCTAAAAGGCATGTTCGGAACCGTATGGGTGATCGCCGTGGTTTCATTCGCCGTTGCCGCCACAGTTTCAGACCCGCGCTACTGGTGGATGGTCACAGTGCTGGTGACACCCGCCGTCGGCCTTTTCATTGTTCGCCTGATTATGGGTGGGCGCGGTGTTTAATCTGGTAGCCGGAATCACCGGCATTCTCTGGATCACCGGATTGATTTTTGCCGTCATAAACGCTATCGAGCATTCCCCTGATTGGTGGCCGCGCGCTATTCTGATGATGGCGATTACGGTCGCCGCCCTGTGGATCTGGGTCATGGCGCGGCGATGAGTGAAAAACTGAAGGCGGCAAAGAAGGCCAAAAAAGATGAGTTCTATACCCAGCTTGCGGATATCGAGAAAGAGCTCGGGCACTACAAAAATCATTTCAAGGGCAAGACCGTCTATTGCAACTGTGATGACCCGCGGCGCTCTAATTTTGTTCGGTACTTTCGCGACAATTTCACCGCCCTAGGTCTCAAAAAATTATTTGCAACCTGCTACGGGCGGGCGGGTGATCTGTTATCAAATAAGACGACGCCCGCGCTCAAACTCGAATACACGGGCAGCGGGGAGGTCATTGAACCCCTGAACGGCGACGGCGATTTCCGTAGCCCCGAATGTATCGACATTCTCAAACAAGCGAATATCGTGGTGACTAACCCGCCGTTCTCACTGTTCCGGCCTTACGTGGCGCAACTCATGGAATACGGCAAGAAGTTTTTGATTATCGGGAATATGAATGCGGTCACCTACAAGGAGATTTTCCCGCTGATCAAGGAAAATAAATTGTGGTGCGGGCCCAGCATTAAGAGCGGGGATCGGACTTTTGGAGTTCCAGATCACTATCCACTTGATGCTGCGACAGTGTGGATTGATGAAAATGGGAAAAAATTTATCAAGGTCAAAAGTGTCCGCTGGTTCACCAATCTCGACCATGACAAGCGGCATGAGGAATTGATCTTGGACCGTACCTACACACCGGAGGATTATCCTACTTACGACAACTATGACGCCATTGAAGTCAGCAAGACCAAAAACATTCCGATAGATTACGCCGGTGTCATGGGTGTACCGATTTCGTTTCTCGACAAGTATAACCCGGATCAGTTTAAGATTCTCGGATATTGTTCTGAATGGTATGGCGCCGCTGAAAAAAAATACGAAGAACATATTCAGGTTTCGCCTGGCGGCGGGCAAAAAAAAACTACAAGACTTAACGCAACGGCTGTGATTGAAATAAAAAATCCGATTGAAAAAACCTACTATATTTCTAACTGCTGTTTGTACCGAGGAACGTATGCGCGGATACTTATCCGCAACAAGGCACTCCAATGAAGATTAATCAGGCCGGCCTCGACATTATTAAACAGTTCGAGGGCTTTTCGGCAACCCCGTATTTGTGCCCGGCCGGTTACCCCACAATCGGCTACGGTTCCATATGGGACCTGGAGGGCAACCGGCTGACGATAGATTCCCCTGAAGTGACCGAGGCCGAGGCCGATACCCTGCTTGCCCGGGAATGCCGTCACGCTGAACGGACGGTCACTCGACTGGTGCGGGTGCCGCTGAACGGAAACCAGTTCAGCGCTCTAGTTTCGTTCACGTACAATCTGGGAAGCGGTAACCTGCAATCGAGCACGCTTCGCATGAAGCTGAACCGGGGTGATTACGCAGGTGCGGCGGACGAGTTTCCGAAATGGCGCAGGGCTGGCGGGCGGATACTCAAGGGCCTTGTTAGAAGGCGGGCAGCTGAACAGGCGTTGTTTAAAAAAGAACCCTCGCCGTAGCGAGGGTCAAGGTTCCACAGGGAGAAAGGTAAAAATTAACAGAAATGCTTTTTTAATTCAACAAAAACTTCTTCTAACATTTCGTTGTATTCTTTTTCTTGAAACATTGCTGGAAGCGGTTCGGAATATTCTTCAACCTGATTCATAAGAGCTTCGTTCAGGACTTCTTCAATATTTTCTTTATCGGTCAAGTCCAAAAGAGCAACCGAGCGGCGGGTTATTTCATACAAGTCTTCGGCATAGGGTCTTTGTTCAAATTTCAATTCGTAAAACATTTTTCACTCCAGTTTGATGCGGGGCCATTTCCCGGCTGATAGAAACACTATAATACGAGGTGTTGTTTTTGTCAACAAAAAACACACCTTTTTTCGCATTAAACTGCTTGACATGGAAAGCACTTTAATATATAAACAACAGAATCAGTGAAATGGTTTCGCTGAACATGATGGAGAAGATTGATGAACAAGTACGAATTTTATAAAGAAGTAACGACCCCTGATCATATAACAGAAGATGCCGCTGTTCTTCTAGCTGCCGAAGCTTACGAATCAGGGTTGTTTAAAAGCAATGGAAGGCCTTTAACGAAACACCAGTTGAAGTGCATGATTCAAGAAGATTGGACGATGCCGCAGTATGTAAAAGTCTCAATGGAAAAAAATTGGACGCAAGACATTCTTCCTGATGATGTAAGAACAGCTGTAAAAGTTGCCGCATTACGATACCAATAATTGCCTTTATCTGTAAACTGAACCCCGCCCTTGAGCGGGGTTTTTTTTCGTGCACTGCACTTCATCACTGTTTATAATCTGGAGTATGGCGGTTATCGACAATCTCTTCGTTCGGCTAGGCTGGAAGTATGATCCGAGAGGATTAAAGAAATTCCAGAACGGGATTGAGCGCGTTCGTGGCCGGCTTGACGGAATGAGGAATGCCCTCGCTGTTCCAGGCGCGGCCCTGACTGCGGGCCTTGGAATCATCGGCAAAAACATATACGACTTTGAGAAATCCATGCGGGTGCTTCAGGCTACGAGTCAAGCAACGGGTAAAGACTTTGAAGCAATGCGAAAGCAGGCTCGTGAGCTTGGAGCAACGACAGAGTTTTCGGCGACCGACGCCGCCAACGCTCAGGTCCTTCTTGCTCAAGCAGGTTTTAAAACTAATCAGATTTTGAAAGCGACGCCGACCATTCTGAACCTTGCAAGTGCAGGACAATTGAGTATGGCCGAGGCTTCAGAATTAGCCGCCAACCAGATCAACGCCTTCGGACTGGATGTTTCAGAGGTTAGAAGGGTTGCCGATGTTATGGCGGAGGCGGCCCGTTCTGCTAACACGACCGTGAAACAATTAGGACCTGCGTTCAGACAGGTAGCACCGCTTGCCGCTAAACTAGGATTAAATATCGAAAGAACGGCGTCGATGATAGCGGTCCTTCGTAACAACGGTCTCAAGGCTGAACAAGCAGGCACAGCACTGAGGGCGATTTTTTCACGGCTACAGAAGCCGACCACAGATGCCGCCAACGCCATGAGAGAATTAGGGCTGGACTCCGAAGAGATTTTTGCCCTCGCTCAAGCCGGAAAGGTTGAAGCGGTATTCAGGAAATTAGGCAAAGCGGGATTAACAACAGCGGGAGCTATTAGAATATTCGGGGAGGAAGCGGGCGTCGGTGCTATTATCATGACGGAGCAAATTGCGAAGACCGAGGCCCTAACTGAAAAGTTTGGTGACGCCGCTGGAACAGCTGAAGAAATGTCTCGTATCCAGAATGAGGGGCTGGTCGGAGCCATAAGAAATGTCATAAGTCGGATTGTTGAAATGCAGTTAGCACTCGGCGATTCGGGGTTGACAAAGTACATTCAGATTGCCGCTAACTGGTTAGGGAAATTTGCAGACTGGTTTCGAACCTCACCAAGATGGTTGAAGAATTTCATCTCGATTTTACTCATTGCGGGCCCTGTTCTGCTTGGATTGGTCGGAACGATCGGGCTTTTGTCTGTTGCGCTTGGAGCTCTTGGCGTCACGCTTAATCTAGCATTCGGCTGGTGGCTGATTGGTATTCTTGCAGTCGTGGCGGCGGCGGTTTCACTGGTTACGTATTGGGATGAAATCGTTGCGTATTTTCAGTCGTTCAATGCAGAATTAAAAGACCTGATTGGTTTTAATTTTACCGATAACCCTCTCGTTAATAGCTTCAAGTTTTTCATCGGCCTTCTGTCTGACGCGTGGGAAATTTTAACAAACATCGGTGGATGGATTGCGAGTATCACAGGCGTTTCCGGTCTGTTCGATGACTGGTTCGGAGACCCTGAACGGGGATCAGCACTGGAGCGGTCTGGAGGCGAAGAACAAGGATTTTGGAGACGAGTCATATCAGGCGGGGATAAGCGCCTTGCCGGTGAAACACCAGCCCCGCCTTCCAATTCAACAGCGAACACAAACACCGACAACAGTGTTCAAGTAGGTGAAATTAAAGTCACGACACCAGCTACCGATGGAAGGAGCTTCGCCCGTGAAATGTTAGAGGGCTTGAGGTCCGAAAACCTGAACGCCGTTGATGCTTTTGATTCGGAAGTCGCCGCATGATATTCGATCCAGATTTCGCATTGTTTGCCTATCAACAACCGACGACCATAGCGGCCATTCCTGGAATCACGGGCTTCGTTTCAATCAATCACTCGATCGGTATGGGATCAACCGAATATCCTGTTGAAACAGGCTCAACACTAACCGACAACGCTGTCGCAAAACGGAAACGGTTGTCGTTGAGGGGATGGGTTGCGGACTTGACTTATTTGGAAGGGTCGAACCTTCCAGATCACTCAACGGCTGCCGATGTGTGGCAACGAATTCTTCAACTCTTTGAGCAACGAAACCTGATTGAAGTCGTTACGCGGCTCGGTGTTTATACGGATATGCTTATAACAAGCGCCGCCACGAAAGACGATGTAAACACCAGGCGGGGCCTTAGATTCAATCTGGAGGCTACGCAAATTTTAACCAGTCAATCGACTATAACCAGCCTCTCGGCCGGCATTGTGAACCCGAATGGCCCCGCCGCCCAAAGAACAGCAATCGTTGATGGTGGTCAAAGGTCTGCACCTCAATACACTGGGCGATAACGATGCAGCGGGTTCCTATCACTTCCGATCTACGGCAACGGTTCCAGACTACCCTTGGAGAAATTTCATATAACTTTGAAATATGGTGGCAGCCGTCCGATGAAAATTGGTACTTTTCGATTGATCAGATTCTATCAGGGGCCCGCATTGTTGAAGGCGGCGAATACCTCAAAAACAACTTGAGCTTTCCGGGTTTCCTATCGATTGAAGGCACAGGCCCGCTTAAAACAGACGCCTGGGAAACAACTCACGCGATGGTCTTTAACCCGTGACTCGTCTATTCCTCAGAAGGGTCGAAGTAACAATCGGTCTGGGAAACGAAGCCCTGATAATAGACCCGACAAACTTCATAACGTTCGATATTGATAGGACCGCTTCCGACACTCCCGCAACCGGTAAAGTCGAGATATATAACCTACGAGAAGATAACGAGACTAGAGTTCGGCGGCGTGGAATCAATCTACAATTAAGCGCTGGATATGAGGGACGCTTCGGGCTTTTATTTTCTGGCGATATCACGAAGGTTGACAGAGAGAGGGAGGGGCTGGACCGAAAGATTGTCGTGACAGTTGGCGGTGCCATTGAACAAAGAACAAGGGCGATATTCAGTTTTTCTTATGCGGGCACCACACCAGTTAAGCAAATCGTGAAGGATATCGCAAAAAGTTTTGACGGGTTGACTCTCGGACCGCTGGACTTAATCACTGACGCGGATGTTGAAGAAGATTACCAATACGACGGATTTGCGAGCCACGCCCTGAACGGCGTTTTGAACCCGCGCGGGCTCAGATGGTATGAAGATAACGGCAAAATTAGAATAGCGAAAAATCAAAGTGCCGCTCCAGACAGGCCTTCAGGGGTTGTCGTAATTAGTGAAAAAACAGGAATGATCGGCACGCCTACATTGACTGACGAGGGCGCAAAAATCGAAACCCTAATTGATCACAGACTTGAGCTGGAGGGCGTTGTTGAAGTTCAGTCTGAGATATTAAACGAAGGACCTAACGCTGTGAACCCTCGTGCACTTGAGACTATCGGTAATCATAAGATTATCGGGCTTCGTCATTCAGGTGATAACCGTGAAGGCGATTTCAAAACTGAATTAAACTTAAGGCGGTTTCAATGAGTAACCGAAACAGGGAGGCGAACGAATCCAGTCTCGTCTATACACTCAATTTTTCGTTCAGACAATTGATGAAAAATATCAATACCGCCACGCCTGGAATAGTCGAATCTTATCAACCAACAGTCAAAAGGGCTGTCGTCAGACCTGCGTTACGACTGGTAAAAACTGATGGGACTCAAATAGACCGCGCCCCGATTGCTAATGTTCCAGTGTTGCAGCCCTCGGCAGGCGGGTTCATGGTTAACTTGCCGATCACTCCAGGCGATGCCGTCATGTTGCTGTTCAGTCAACGAGGATTGGCCGCTTTCAAAAAGACCTATCAGAACAGCACACCTACGGCGTCGTCGTTCTTCTCGTCCACGGATGCTGTTGCGCTTCCAGGGTTCGGCGGGCTCAATGTGAGACCCGCTACTACTCAAGGGGTGTCGGTGCAGTCTGAGAATGGTGTTGATTTTGTTTCTGTTGAACGAGGGCGGGTTACAGTTAAAACACCTGGAGCGGTTTCAATTGATTGCGGTACACTGGATATTAAGGCGAGCGGGAATATTAATATCAGGGGTGCTCGGATCGGGCTAAACGATCCATAAGAAAAGGCCCCGAAAAGGGGCCTGATCTTTATGCAACTTGCGGGGTGAATTTTCGTCTGATCCATTTCGGGGCTGGCGTGTGATTCCAGTCGTAGTCTTCCTCGAAATTAAATTTGAGTTTGTGCTTCATTCTGAATTCTAAAAACTGCTTAAGCCCTTCAGGGTAGCGGGTCTGCGAAATCATAAACTTAATATCACGGGCGGCAATCGGCTTTCCCCAAAGCGTAAACAGTCTAGAATCAGCGGCAGCTTTTGCTATGTCATTCGTTTTCATTTTTTTCTCCAGTTGCGGGGATCATTCCCCTGGTTGAAGGGGGGCCTTCGGCCCCCCGGTTTTTAAACTCTATCTTGAGGAACAGGCTGCGGGTAAACTTCACAGGCTTGTTCGTAGGCTTCAACCATTTCAGCTCGGCTCATTTTGGGATAGCTTTTTTGAACAGGCTGCTGAGTGTAAGCGTCCAAGGCTCGGACAACTTCTTCTCTATATTTACTCGTCCACATTTTTTTCTCTCCATTCATTGTGTTTTGGGTTTTTACTTGTTGTTGATGATTATATATAGCACTCGGTGCTATATATGTCAACAGAAAAAAGCACTTTTTTGCATTTTTCTTTTGTTTAAAATCAATGACTTATCGGAAACATGAAAAAAAACTTTGACGCCACCGGTAAAAACTGCCATCATTTTATGTCTTTAACAACATAAGAATCGTGTTGAGTATAGAAGCGGCCTCGGCATCCAGTTTATCGATGTTGGTGATAATCTGATTCGGGCAACGCCGGGGGGCGGTGCCCGAAGTGTTCGGGTTCTTCACAGAAAGGTCGAAGGTGGTGGAGTCGATATCTGCCACGTTGACGGACCAGGATTTTTTGCTTGGTCTAAAGCCCGCCTGAAGCTCAAGGAAGTCTTTCAGGTCTTCGTCATTCAGCGGGTTGGTCTTTCCCAGGCTACGGCCTGGATCAAGTTGATAGTACCAAATAAGACGGGTCGGACCGTCGTTCTCAAAAAACAGAACGACGGTCCTGACGCCCGCTCCTTGAAAGGTGCCACTCGGCAAGTCTAGAATCGTGTAAAGGCGAAAGCCTTTCAGTAGTTTTTTTCTAAGTTCTATCGAGGCCCTATCCGTATTCGACAGAAAGGTGTTTTTGATGACGACCGCCGCCCGCCCGTTTTTCTTCAAGGCGGTCATGAAGTGCTGCAAAAAAAGAAATGAGGTCTCGCTGGTTTTGATCGGCCATGATTTTTGTGCCGCACTGGTTTCCTTTCCACCGAAGGGCGGGTTCGCCAAAATCACATCGTACCGATCATCTGGCGGGTCAATCAGGGTATTCGTCTGAACGATGTTAGGCGTATCAATACCGTGCAGGATCATGTTCATGATAGCGATAACATAAGGAAGCGATTTTTTTTCTCGGCCGTAAAAGGTCTTTTTCTTTTGCTTATTCCATCCAATTAATTTCGCTTCACGGTTCATGTATTGAGCGGCTTCACATAAGAACCCGCCTGAACCGCAAGCACCATCGTAAACAGTTTCACCAATGTGCGGATCAATCACGGCAAGAATGGATCGGATCAATGGGCGGGGCGTGTAATATTCTCCACCGTTTCTACCGGCGTTACCGGCTCGGTGTATTTTCTCTTCGTACAAAACAGATAATTCGTGTTTACTGTCGTCGGTAAAATCTAGTCGGTTAATCTGTTTAATAGCCGCCTTTATGTTTTCGCCAGATTCAAACTTGTTCTGAACACCCGAAAAGACTATACCGATAAAGCGCTCAATTGTATCTGGCGGGCTATCCTGAAAGCCCTGAAGATACGAAAAAAGATCGTCGTTCACATATTCAATCAGGTCGGTCCGCTTAGTCCAGTTTGACCACTGATGCTCGTTATTAATTGCGGCGTGATTGTCTAGGTATTTGAGGAACAGCAACCACGATGATTGTTCGATGAAGTCCAGTTCAGTCGTGCAGCCGGGTTCCTGTCGAAGAATGTTATCGAGATTATTGAAAATCGCTTTTGTCATTTCGTCCCCTTCAATTTAAAACCTGCGGCGGTTGACTCAATTGGACTTGTTTAACGCTTCGGGGAGCCGCTTCATTGAGTCTGTTTCTTTTTAAGGAGATGCACCTGACGCCGCCGCTCGCCTTGCGGATTTTACCCCTAACTTCTCGGATCAATTGCCATTTGTCCCGTGTCCTGTTTAAACTGTGTTACGATTCCATTCCATCCAAGAGCGGCAGTTTTATTCGCATTTAACTCCGCCCTGGATTCCAGATTGAGTTTGGTTCTAATCCAGTGAGCGGCTTCATTCTCATCGTTAGAATCAGTCCATTGTTGAAACTGTCTGTCGTTGCAAAGAATGGCCGCTTGCTGCGTCGGTTTTAAATCGTAAAACCTTCTGTGTTTGGCGGGTTTTTCTGTCGTTGCCAGCCTCGCAACTGCGACAGATATTTCTGCGGCAGGTTGAGGAAACCCGAACAAACGAACCACTTCCTCGCCCTGTTCAATCGGCACCTCGATAATTAACTGTACCACGCTTCTGGTTTTTACTGTTTTTAAATCGGCAAAAGTGCCTTGGATTACAGCGTCGGTCATAACCATTTTGCTCCTCGTAAAATCTCTTTTCCTTGTTCTTCATCGCCAGATATATCGTAAAGAATTGACGCCAACTCAAGCGGGTCTAATCCTGCGGCTTTCCAGAATGAAGGTTCACCGATTTGATGTTGTTCGGCGTGACACTGATAGCAAAGCGGAACGGTTCTGTCGTCAGAAGGTTTCAGACTGATCCCGCCCTTTCCAATTCGCCCACCGAAACGAACATGAGCAGCGGCCACATAGGGCGGGCCTGATCCACAAACAGCGCAAGGAAGCTGCCGAATGTATTTAAGGTGTTTTTGACTTCTAATCATTTTAAAACGGTACCTCGTTTTCGGACTCGTCTAGTGAATCGGGTTCATCGGCCAGCGACTGATCATGTTTATCTTTCTTGGAATCCAGCATGACCAGCCGCCCGCCGTATCGAGGAAGAACAACCTCTGTGGTGTATCGCTCGACGCCGGAAGAATCCGACCACTTCCGAGTTTTTAATTCTCCTTCCAGATAGACCTTGGAACCCTTCGATAGGTACCGGCCTGCGATATCGGCAAGCCGGTCATCGAAGATCACGACCCGATGCCATTCAGTGCGCTCAAGGGTTTCCTTAGTATGGCGGTCTTTCCATTTCACAGATGTCGCTACGGACAGATTAACGATCTGATCACCAGATTGAGTCCGACGGATATCGGGGGCTTTACCGAGGTTCCCGATTAACATAACTTTATTTAAACTACTCATGCGGCTTCCAGTTCTGTTCTGCGTGTTTTTGTTTTCGTCTCAATTCCTTTGAGGATAGCGGGGTCGTCTTTCCTCAATTTCGCTAATGGCGCGGCGTGTGATCGGATCAACTCATTCACTGTATCAACGGTCTGGGCGGCTTCTAGTTCGGCCATTAAACTTGTCGCAAAAATCATCCAGTCTGATTCACCGCCTATCTCTGGAACCTTGATAGTTTTTACTTCGGGTCGCTTTCGTTGAACCTTCTGAACCTCAACAGCACTTGCCTGGGCGGCATTTGCATCGTCGTCTTCATCGGCGCTTATTCCACAAATTGACGCCATTGAATATCGGCGTGCATAGGTCAATGCTGAACCAAAGTCTTGCGGCTTTACCCCGCCCCATATAACAGGACAGGTTGAGTTAATTTCCTCGGAACCCTTTAACAACCTCGTGACTACTGTCGTTCCGTGTTCACTGGATTCAATCGCCTGGATTAAGGCGATTCCTTCAGCGGCTAAACAAGGAATGACCGCGTTTCTTATTGAAGCGAGGTCGGCATATCTAGAATTGAAGTGCGGGTTAATTTTGTTTAACGCCGCGTTGCTCATTTTCGATTGTGCTTTTGCCAAAGCGGCAACCAGATCAGTCATTGTCTTTTCCTTCCTTGAGTTTTTTAATTCGTAAAGAGTTGTTTGCGGCCCTGTTAATTTCCAGATTTTCACCTATGGCCTTTCGGACATCGGGTTCTACAAGCGCCTTCATAGTCTGGTCGGCCTTCTTATGGCGGAGTGCGGCAACAGCCGTGTCAAAGTATACCTGTTCAGCTTCCCTCCAGTCATCGTTCCCCTTCATATTTACTTCGCGCATATTCTCAAGAAGAACAACGGGCAAGGCCTCGGCTTCCATAACAGGGGGCGGAGTGTCGTTTTCTACATATGACCAAAACTCGGTTTCTCTTTCCATCAATTCTGTTTGGTATTCTGCGTCGGCTTCAACTTCAATATAACCCCATTTCAGGGTGCCGAAAAATACAGACAGATAGCACAGGTTCGTTTCGGTCACTGCAAGGTTATGCTGAATTTGAGCGTACGCTTTTTTATAAACCGCTTCCATATTCGTAAAGGCGTTGACGTGTTTGGCCTCGAAGATTCCAAGCCCGACTCGGCCGTCAAGATTTGCATGACTGAATCCGTTCGGGTGCATGATCTGGTCGGGGTCCAGGTCTACCACCAAACTGGTTTCTCGCTGGAACCAGTATCGGTTCAGGGGCTCGGTCCATGATCCCATCGTTACAGGAAGAATACCAGAGAGGTCGTCGGGTGTTTTTCTTCCTGTTTTTAATTCCCAGAGCGGCAACCAGTTTTCGCCTATGATCTGGAAGGCGTCACTTCCACCTATGGACTGGCGGCGCTTGCTATGCCATTGGTTCGGTTTTTCTAGAAGTTCAGCAACGGCGGGGACCGGAATGTTGCAGGCGTTGCTATAGGAGCGGATTTTCATTAATTCCCTCCTTGAATAGATCTCGGCTTTCGGAATAAAATAACAGATCTCTTTTGTCTTGCGGGTGTTGATCTTTGAGCACCCGCCAGGCGAGTCGTCTTAGACTTTCGTGGGCGGTCTGATCTTCCAGAATATCGAAAGCTTCTTGCCGCCATTTCTCTATCGGTAACATTCTTCTTTCTCCATTTTTCGGGCGAGTCTCAAGGCACACCAGCGTAAGCAGGCGGCTTCGTAACGGTGTTCTGTGTGATGATAGTTTCGGTTGTCGGCCCTTGCTTGGCGGGCCTGTTCTAGGTGCCAGCGGCAATCCTCTTTTAACTCAATAAGTTTCCTTGCGGCCCTTAAGGACTGCAAGCGATTTTGTTCGTTCATGGAATCCCTCCACTTATATTATGAATATAAGTATAATGGCTTTTTGGTCAACGGAAATATTTTCAATTTATGTAAAAAAAGTGCTTGACCTTTCAGGCAATTCGTGTTATGGTGAAATGACGACCTAATTTAAAAGCACTTTGTTTTTTAACTCTATTGATCAAGGAATTCCTTAACCAGTCTTTCAAGCGGAAACAAGTTATCGTAAATGTCGCAAATCTCTCCAAGGGTTTTTTGAGGATAGTACTCGGCAACCAGTCTCGGCATCTCTCTGGCGTTTACTTGATCGGCGTACTCCAGGAATTCAAGGTTGCGCTCAATGCCAATCGTCTTTTTTAAATAGCGGCTTTCATCAAGGATCGTTTTCATTTTCGTTCTCCAGTTGCGGGGATCATTCCCCTGGTTGAAGGGGGGCCAAAGGCCCCCCGGTTAAATTATAATTCTTGATGGCGAAAATGTTTTGCGGCCTGTTTGGCAAAGCGTTTCTGAATCGCGGGCATTTTTGCGTTCAGCCGTTCACAGGCAAGCGATTCCCATTCAGTTGCTGGCATGTAGCTGTTCGTTTTTACAAATTCGTAAACTCGTTTAAATTCTTGAACCATGAACGGCTGCCAGTGTGTTTTTGCGTATTCTGCAAATTGTTCTTTTGAAATTGTCATTTTAATCTTTCCTGTGTTTTTGCTTGAGGGTGATTCCCTCCCGCTGATAAAATATATATAGCACGAGGTGCTCGGAATGTCAACAGAAAAAAAGCACTTTTTTTATTTTTTTTCGCATTAAATTGCTTGACATCGAAGGCACTTTATGTTATGTTACGACTAAGGTTCTTTTTTTTCGGGAGTCCCAGATCAATGCCAGGCATATCCAGATTAAACACCGATACCGCTGGCGGCCTGATCACAGGTCAACTTCAGTCAACAGTTTTTGTTCAGGGAAATCCCGCCGCTGTTATAGGTGATTCCGTTCAACCTCACGCGCCGTGTCCGACCGTACTAGTTCATTGCTCAGCGACTATGGCCGACGGATCATCAACAGTTTCCATAAGCGGCATTCCTGTCTGTCGGTTAGGCGATGCGGCAACCTGTGGACACACTGCAACCGGCTCAACGACTGTTTACGCAGGATGAAATGCCGAACCTGTAACGGTACTGGATTCGTTTTCAGGTCTGTAAAAAAATACGAAAAAACCATAACTAGAATTGAATACGAAGGCGGCTCTGATCAGGGTCGGCCTGTGATCGAGAAAAAAACCGTTACAGGTTTTACCGGCGGCGAAGATGCGTGTCCACAATGTGCGGCTGGAGCGGAAGCAGAATGGAAGTCGATAAAAAAAAGCCCCGCTTAAAAGCGGGGCTTTTTCGTAGAAGTTTATTTTGCCAATCTGGTAGCGGCGCTGAAAACTCGTTGCATGTTTTGGCTTTTAGTCACTTCGTAAGGAGCGACCAGTTTTACCAGCCAGGCTTCCTCTTTTTCAACTTCTTTCATTGCTTTCCATATCGGCCATTCTTTTTCTTTTGCTTTTTGCACAACAGCGTTAACCATAACGGAAGCGGGGTTCTGTTGTTTTTCCGGCATTCTTTCAAGTTCTCTGTACATTTTAATTTCTCCTGTTTTTTACTGAAGGCCTTTTCCTTCAGTTCATGCTTTATATATATCACGAGGTGCTCGGAATGTCAACAGAAAAAAAGCACTTTTTTCAATTTTTTTTATTCCATTCTTCCAGGGCCTTCAGAATAGCCCGACGCTCAAAAGCGGCTTCATCAAGGACAATTTTTAATTCCGCCCAGGCCGGAAACCATTTCGAGTTCTCCGCCCATTTTTTGCATCCATTGACGACGACGTCAGCGGGATAGTCGGAGGCGTCATCGATGTACAGGGTGACGAGTGCTTTAAGGTCATCGGCGTGCTCTTTCCTTGCATGTGTTCTTAATCGAAGAGCGGTTATGGCGGCGGCGGCTATATGTGAAGGGCAAGGTTGATCGGCGGCCTCTAGGACTTCTATGGCAGCGGCGATGTCTTTTTTGGGCGCGCCCTTAAATTGGAATCCCTTCAGTCGTGTGTCGAAACCACCCCGCTCCTGATAAATATCTTGCCAGGTTTTTACTAGAGCGGCGGATATAGTCTCGGGCAAGTGCGAAATAATATTCGTAAAATCGTTATAAGATTCAGCAGATAATTTTGCGAGTTTTTTCACTGCGTCGTTCCTTCTAGTTCAGGAATAGTTGAAATTGTAGCGGCGGTCAATACCTGATTCCGTTCATTCGTTTTTCATTCAGGGAATCCAGGGCGGTCTTTCCGGCTTCCATAATGCTCGTTTTTTCTGACTTCCAGCTATCGTAAAAACCTTCCATGATTTTTGTAAACGACGATTCCTGAAGAAGGAAGTCGAACCCGACCTTCCAAGTTCCTCCAGCCTTGCCGAGTAACCCATCGGACCGTTCAACAATTTCCAGGGCGGCCTTCCAGCCCTCCAGACCATTGCAGTCTTTCAATCGCTGTCGTAATTTTTTCTTTCTGGACTCTGTCAATTTCTGAACCCGTGAAAGAGAGTGTCGTTCAGCAAAATCGTTCCACATGTTGACGGCTTTTTTTTCAGGGGTCATTTCATCAGAAATGACAAAAGTTTTAAAACTTGTTTTAAAACTTATATTATCTTGACGGTTCAATGACGGTTTGGGTGAACGTGGTTCACCCGTGGGGTGAACATGGTTCACCCGTGAACCCTTGACGGATAAACGTGGTTCACTTGTATTTTTCAATTTTTCGATATCAATCTGATAACTGTTTACGAAACCGTTTTGTGTTTTTCTTTTATTTTCTATTTCAATCCAGCCTTCATCTCGGAGTCGTTTCAAGTTTTTTTGAACACCCCTGTCGGATAATCCACATTCCTTCGCTATCCTGGAAACCGAGGGCCATGCCGAGCCGCCTTCCTCGTTTGAACAGTCTGCTAATTTCAACATGACGATTTTCATTGTTGCCGATGGTAGATTGGCCTTCCATACCAGTGAGGAAACATGAACGCTCATTCGAAAATCCTTCCAAAAAAAACAGTTGACAGTCCGAGCACTGTAGTGCAGGCTCGGAAAATTATCAACATGGAAGGAATCAAAAAATGATCGGTGACGCGATATCGCACTATCGAAAACAACTCGGCATTACTCAAAAACAGTTATCTGATAAGACGGGAATTGAAAAAGCCCGCGTATGCAGAACGGAGAATGGCAAACACGAGAACATGCAGATTGAGAGCATTTTCAGATATGCCGAGGGACTTGAAGTCGATCCCTGTGAGTTGATCAAGTCGCACGAAAAGTACAATTCACCGGCTGATAACAGGGGATTTTTGCAGCGGGTTTTTTCGTGATTAAAATCCCTCAAGGCAAGAAAGACTCGAATAAATTACATGACTACGATTGAAGGGAAAGACCAATGAAAAAAATGATTTTAACGCTTGCTGTAACATTTTTGTTTACAGCACCGGCCAACGCCTTGAGTGAACGGGAATATCAGATCGGGATGATCAACCTGTTTTATGAGTTTTTTTATTTACACAAATACGGCGGGTTGAGTGATGAAGGTCCAAACGCTGGAAAGTGGTTCAATGAGGGTCTTGGTCTCGAGTGGAAGCAAAAAGTAAAAGCCCTCAGCACTCAAGCCGACGCCGAAGGCAAAAGTCCTATCTGCATTAAGATTTTAGACACGATCCAAAATGACGCAGTCTGTATGGTTCATTTAGACATGCTGCGAGCGATTGAAAATACTGATCATTATAATCTTCAGACGATGGTTGATGGCCTGGTTGCGAAGTTTTGGTTGGCGTCTGTCTGTTTCGAGAAAGCCGATCCAGATTGTGTTGCCGACAACTATGAATAGTATCGGCACCCTGATGGGAACGATTGAAATCGCCGCCGGCGATCCCATGCGGATAACAATCAGGGACCCGGCATATTCCCGACCAATCCGGTGCTGGGTCCCCGCAAGCCTGATTGATCAAGTTTACGAATATCAGGGCGGGCGAGTGGAAATAACCGGCCCCGTTGAGTATGCGGCCGACGGGAAACCGGAATCAATACAGGTGCAGTCTATCGAGTCTATGGACGATGATCTTCCGACGCCAGGCGACGTTAGGAACATTCTGGTCGATGAATAAACTCGAAATAATTTCCCTTGGAGCGGGCGTTCAATCCACAACGATGGCCCTGATGGCTGCCCATAAAGAAATCACCCCGATGCCTGACTGTGCTATTTTTGCGGATACAGAGGCGGAGCCGAAACCAGTTTACGAACATCTTCAATGGTTGAAAAAAATCTTGCCGTTTCCAGTTTACACCGCTTCCGCCGGGTCATTGAAGGACGCGGCGTTGGCCGCGCTCAAAGACAAAAACCTTCCAGGTACACCGCCTTTTTTCACAGTTGATAACAAGGGCCGCCCTGGAAGAATGTCAAGGCAATGCACGACCGACTTTAAAGTTATGCCGATTCGTAGAAAGATTCGCAAACTTCTGAATAAAGGTCCGAATGATTACATTCCTGCAAAAGCGGTAAGGCTATGGATAGGAATAAGCGCCGACGAGGCTGTACGATACAAGCCGTCAAGGGTGAAATATATTGAACACCGTTACCCGCTTTTGGAGGGCGTTGATCGGCAGGACGGCTTGTGGATGAAGCGGCAAGATTGTTTGGCCTGGATGAAAAAGAATGATTATAAAATGCCGCCCCGTTCCGCCTGTACGTTTTGCCCGAACCGATCAAACGCAGACTGGAAATGGTTAAAAGAAAATGACCCCAAAGGGTTCCAAGACGCCATTGAGTTTGAGGGAGACGCCCAGACAATCACATCTGATCTTTATCTTCATCAAAAAATTAAACCGTTAGCTGAAATTGATTTTGACGAGTCGTCACAATTAAACTGGTTGAACGAATGCGAAGGAATGTGTGGAATTTAAGCATGGCAAAACGAGGCGCAAAACGAAAGGAGTTTGACCTTGCGACCGTTGAAGGCCTGGGACGAATCCAGTGCACGAACAATGAAGTTGCCGCAGTTCTGGGAATAGACCCCGACACAGTTTATGAGCGTTTAAAAGAAAAAGGTGATTTTTACGAAGCACTGGAAGGCGGAAGAAATAGGGGACGCGCCTCATTGAGGCGGCTCCAGATGCGGGCCGCTGAGGAATTGAACCCGACGATGCTTATATGGTTAGGGAAACAGTGTCTCGACCAAACCGACCGCCTCGACCTGAAGGCTGAAAGTAAAATAAAGCTAGAGGCCGCGCCTGATCTTTCTGTTCTTTCGGTTGAAGAATTGAAGGCGTTAAAAGCGATGTCGGCAAAAGTGATTGAGCACAAGCCCGCCGACACAAGCAACAGGGCGAAATTAAAATGATTGAATTAAAACACATTTCGCCCGATTCCTTAAAGCCGTATAAGCGTAACGCAAGGGTTCACTCGGACCGACAAATTAAACAGCTGGTAGCTTCAATTAAAGAGTTCGGTTTCACCAGTCCAGTGGTGATTGACGAGAAAAAAAACGTCATAGCAGGTCATGGAAGATTAGCCGCAGCGAAACGCCTCAAGCTGGAAACAGTTCCTTGCGTTGAAGCAAAAAACTTGACAACGAAACAAGCTCGCTCATTGAGGATCGCCGATAACAAAATTGCTGAATCGGCGATATGGGATTTCGATCTTCTCAAGGAAGAAATTAAAGACTTGGACCTATCAGCGTTCGGCCTGGACATTCTTCCTTCTATTGGTGAAATCGCTGACGATGTTGAAGAAAATTGGAAGGGTATGCCAGAGTTTAACCCGCCCCGCGATTACTTCAAACGCATGGTTATAACCTGGGAAACAGAAGCCGAGTGGTTAGCGTTCGCAGAACGAGAGGGAATTAATCCAGACCGAAAGAAAGAAGGAAGATTTTCTTACCCGCTTCAAAAACAGGACGGCAATCAGGATCGGATTTACATCGATGAATAAAACACCGATTTACATTTTGTCAAAGAACAGGGCCTATTTAATTAAACGAAAATACACGATAAGAATCCTTCAAGAAATGAACAGGGCTTTTTATGTTATCGTTGAAGATACCGACGTTGAAGATTACGCGCGGGCTCTCGGATCAGATAAAAACCTTCTGGTTCTTCCTCAAAAATATAAACAGGAATACGAGCTATGCGACAACCGAGGATTGAGCGTTTCGACAGGTCCAGGTCCCGCAAGGAATTTCGCGTGGAGTCATTCCATTGATCAAGGACACCGCTGGCATTGGGTAATGGACGACAACATTAATGACTTTTTTCGGCTCAATGGAGACTTGAGCAAAAGAGCGAAAACCGCTCAAATATTTTCAGCAATGGAAGACTTCTGTGACCAGTTTGAGAATGTCGCTATGGCAGGCCCAGAATACCAGTGGCATGTCCGAGATAAAAAACGGCCCTATATGTTGAACACAAAAATCTTCTCGTGTAATTTGATCCGTAACGATATTCCTTTTCGGTGGCGTGGCCGGTATAACGAGGATACAATTTTAAGTCTCGACATTCTCAAAGCGGGGTGGTGCACAGTTCAATTCAAAGCGTTTTTACAAAACAAGGAATGTACGCAACTTCTGAAAGGCGGCAACACAGACGAGTTCTATTCCAGTGAAGGGACGTATTTGAAGTCAAAAATGCTCGTTGAACAACATGGCGATTGCGCAAAACTGGTGAAGAAATATGGTCGGCCGCATCATCATGTAAATTATCGTCGGTTTAAACAGAAATTAATTAAGAAGAAGAACCCGCCGCCGCTTAAAAAGTACAAAATGAAATTGGTTGATAATCCAGGCTGGAAGCCGGTGGACAGTCGTCATGAGTAAAATTCAGGACCTTCCACCCGATTCGCTGAAGCCTTATAAAAAAAATGCCAGAGTTCACTCAGTTAAACAAATAGAACAAATTGCCGCGTCAATTCAGGAGTTCGGGTTCACCTCTCCTGTGATAATAGACGAAAACAAAAACGTCATAGCAGGGCATGGGCGGCTGGAGGCCGCGAAGGTTCTGAACATGGAGTCGGTACCCTGTGTTGAGGTTCGGGGCCTCACAAAAACGCAACGGCGAAAACTAGTAATAGCTGACAACAAAATTGCAGAGAACGCAACCTGGGACTGGGACGTTCTCAAAAGTGAGTTAATTGACCTGGGTGATTTTAAAAATACAGGAATGACAAAATACGATTACGACTGGATTGTTAGCAAGGATCAATTCTATTCAAGCGTTAAAGAATATTCAGAAAAAGACTTTTCAGAGTTTAAACACAAGTGCCCAAGGTGTAAATTTGAATTCGACTAGTTGGAACCTATCAGATCTAAAATCGCCACCAGATGATGCACCGACCGTATTCAGCTGTTTCGCTGGTGCAGGTGGTTCCAGCATGGGATATCAACTTGCAGGATTCCGGTCGCTCGGCTGTCTGGAAATCGATAAAAAGATGGTTGAAGCTTATCAAAAAAATCTCAACCCCGTTCACTGTTATCATGAGCCGATTGCAGAATTCAACCAGCGGCCTGACCTTCCCGATGAATTGTATTCGCTGGATGTTCTGGACGGCTCTCCACCTTGCACTGTTTTTTCCTATGCCGCTGCGCTTAAGGGGGGCAGGGAAACTCAATGGCAAAAAAAAAGAAAATTCCATGAAGGAAATGCCGAGCAAATACTTGACGACCTGTTTTTTGACTTCATCAAAACCGTTCAAAAACTGAAGCCGAAGCTAGTGGTAGCCGAGAACGTTCCAGGTCTTACAAAAGGATCGGCTCGCGGATATGTCAAGCATATATTTCAGAAGTTGAAGGCCGCAGATTATAAAGTCCAGATGTTCCTTCTGGACGCCGCTATGATGGGCGTTCCTCAAAGGCGGCAACGCGTTTTTTTTATAGCCCGAAGGAAGGACCTGAACCTTCCAGCGTTTAAACTGGATTTTAATCAGAAGCTAATTTCTTTCGCTGAAGCAACCAAAGATTTGCCGCCAGACAATGTTGAAAATGCGACTGAGAGGCAAAAAGATTTGTACGATAGAATCTCTCAAGGAAGGGGTTTTAAAGACATTTTTGGCGGTAACTCATTTTTTAATAACACTCGAATCAGGCCCGACAATCCAATTCCAACAATGACGGCTCATCGAGATTTATATCATCCCGAAATAAAAAGACTTCTGAACACAGCCGAGCTAATTCGTTGCCAGACTTTTCCTGATGATTACGATTTTTTAAAAAGGCATTCATGGTACTTCCTTGGAATGAGCGTACCGCCTAAAATGATGGAAGGGGTGGCAAAAGAATTAAGGGCGGTCCTGTGTTAAATTTGGAGAAAATAGATCCCGCCGCCCTGAACCTTGAAGCGATTAACGCTGCGCTTGCAGAACGATCACTCTATGAGTTTATAAAACAGTTCTGGAGTACGATGGCCCCGGTTGAGTTTGTCGACGGGTGGCATATCGAAGCAATTTGTGAACATTTGGAAGCCGTTTCACGTGGCGAAATCCGTCGGCTGATTATAAATATTCCTCCGAAGCATATGAAGTCGATTGCAGCTTCGGTTGCGTTTCCGGCGTGGGTCTGGTGCCAAAAAGAGTCGGGGCCTTTGGCGGGTCCACAAGTGCGTTTCAGTTTTGCGAGTTATGCACAGCGGCTATCAATTCGTGACAGCACTGCAACTAGGGCGGTGATCAGTTCACCGCTTTATCAATCCAGATGGTCACACCGCTTTATAATGAACGACGACCAGAACACGAAGATACGTTTCGACAACGATCAAGGCGGCGCCCGGTTTGCAACCAGTGTTCGAGGTGCGTTGACTGGATTAGGGGCGGACTGTCTGGTTATCGACGACGCTCATAATATGGTTGAAAGAGAATCGGCAACGATCAGGCAAGGAGTAATTGACTGGTTCGACGCGGCAGTCACTTCACAGTTAAACGACATTAGAACAGGCGCGATTATCGTGATCATGCAGCGGGTTCATTATCAGGATTTGACTGGACACCTGTTGGACCGAGGCGGCTGGACTCATTTGTGTTTGCCCGCCAGATATGAGCCCGATCACTTTGCGGCTTTTCCTGATGATTCACGCACCGCCGCCCGTGAATTGCTATGGCCTGAACGGTTTCCCGAAAAAGAATTAACTCAACTCGAAACAGACCTCGGAAGCTACGCCGCCGCTGGTCAACTCCAGCAACGGCCCGCGCCTAGAGAGGGCGGCATGTTTAAACGCCGCTGGATTGAAACTGTGGACGCTGTACCGGCTGGCGGACAGACAGTTCGGGGCTGGGATTTGGCCGCGACGGAAGGCGGCGCATATACCGCAGGGGTGAAGCTCACAAAGGTCGACGGCGTTTATTATATCGAAGACGTCATTCGGTTCAGGGGTTCACCGAAAGAAGTTGAAACCGCTATGACGTCAGCGGCTTCCAGCGATGGAAAGAATGTCGGTATAGACTTTCCGCAAGACCCCGGGCAAGCCGGGAAGGCTCAAGCGGTTCACCTGTCGAAATTGCTTGCGGGGTATAATGTGAGATCGTCACCGGAATCGGGCTCAAAAACAACCCGGGCTGAAGCGATATCAGCACAGGCGGAAGCGGGGAATCTCAAACTGGTGCGGGGCCCGTGGAACCAAGCCTTCTTAGATGAAGCGGCTGCTTTTCCTAACTCGGATTACATGGATCAGGTCGACGCCCTGTCCAGAGCGTTTCACCGGTTGACTGTTCAGCGAAAGCGCCCGCAGGTTGTTTCTGGTGTGATATAAAAAAGGGGAGCCCGAAGGCCCCCAATGTTTGAATCGGCTTACATGAAATAAACATTTTCGTCATCGTCAATCATTTTTTCTTTGGCTAGCCACACCGGAACGTAGATGAAATCGGAACGTTCTTTGATGTCTGCGACGAAGTTTTTGTCGGCGCCCTTGACCTGGGACTTCGGCAAAATCACCGCGTGTCCGTGGGTGACGATCCGGATGGCCTTTTCGGAAATCGACTGGATTTTTGTGCAGTGGATTTTGTAGTGCGGCTTTCCGGAAGTGAAAGCCTTCGGGGCTTTTGCTTCGGCCCGGGCTTTCTCACCGGCAGGGGTCAGGGTTCCGTCTTTGCGAAGCATTTTCGGAGCGATCCAATATTCTTTATCTTCATCAGTCTGAAGAAGATAGGCTCCACGCTGCGAGATTTTTTTAATGGTGTCCTGATTTTCAATTTTTTCATTAACGTCAAACATTTTTTTCTCCTGTGTTTGGGGTGTTTTCCCCGTTGTTCATAGTCTTAATATAGCCCGAAGTGTCTCAACTGTCAACAGAAAAAACGCACTTTTTTCAATTTTTCTTTTTTTTAATATCAATGACTTGTCGGAAATCTCAAAAAAAACTTTAATGCCGATCAAAGAAAAGTGCTGTTTTTTGGAGCTGGAGTTAAAAGAGAATCGGCAAGAAAAAAAGCACCTTGACACCGAAGGCATCTTATAATATAACGGAATTATCCGGGCAATGTTGCCTGTTGATAAGGAGAAAAATTATGTTTTACGAAACCCCGTGGTATCAAGAAATGCCGCAATATAAAAAGGCCTTTTTTGCTAGTCTTTACGAAGAAGTTCTTTCCAGAATCACTTGGAGAGAAGCCGAAGACGATGAACAATTAAACGAATTAATGATGAAATGGTTCTTTGATCTGGCCGCTGATCAATCAGAAGATATCTACACCTGGTACGACGATGACGAAAAATTAGATGCCGACCTTGATGAAGTTTTTGAGGCGCTTTCGCTTCATATTTAATTGTGTTTAAATCTGGACCCCGCCATTGTGCGGGGTCTTTCTTTGGCGATATTTGCCGCCTTGATCCTTGACCCCGCAAGGGTTAAACTCCTTCCATGCTCGACTTCGTCAAACGCATTTTCAATCGGGAAGCGGTTCCGGCTGATCAACAACAGTCGTGGTCTGGCAACGCGATATACGGCGGGTATGTTCAGTATCGTGAAAAAGATGGGCGGCTTTCCACACACGAGAACCGTTACCGTCTGTTTGACGATATGTTGTCGAACATCGGGATCATCTCGGCTGGGATTAAACACGGGCAAACACTTGCAGGTCAACCGGCCTGGTCTATCGAAAAAGCTGAAGCCGATGATGGAGAATACGCGGCTCGGGTATCCCAGGCCCTGTTTGAGGATCCGGCGACGCCGTGGCCGCAAGTAGTCCAAGACTTGTACTTATCAAATTATTACGGGTTCGCCGTTCTGGAATGGACCGCTCGCCGCGCCAATGATGGTATCATAACTTTTGACCGATTCAGCCGCGTTGCGCCTTATTCACTAGAACGCTGGGATGTTACCGACACAGGTGAAGTCGTGGGTATGGTGCAGAGAGACCCGCAATACTCTCGGTATATCTATTTGCCGAGAGATAAAGTTGTTTATATATCGGATCGATCCCTTGGCGGCGGGCCTGACGGAATGCCTATGGCTCGGCTTCTTGTTGAACACGCTGAATTGCATCGGCACTATGTCGAATTACAGGCGGCGGCATTTGACGGCAATTTGAACAGCCCGCTAGTAGGAAAGGCCCCGCTCAGTGAATTGCGTGAAGCCGCCCTGATAGATGCCGATCCAGTTGCGTCTATTGAAGCACAAGTTCAGGGCGCGTTAACTGCTGCTGTTGATCCCTTAAGAAAAATCGTGGCAGCGAAATCCAGGCAACCCGACACAGGTATCGTTATGGATTCGGCAACATATAAAAACCAGGTTGCAAACAGTGATGCCGAATCCACTTCTTCAATTCGCAAATGGGACATTGAACGAATCAAGTCGGACGCAACAGCTTTTGATGAAATCGGCAGAGCCATCGAAGCGACCGAGTGGAGAATGGCCGCCATTATGGGCGTAGAAGGTCTTATGACTGGAAAGGGAGGAAGCGGTTCGTTGGCGTTGTCAAAAGACAAATCGAATACGTTCTTTATCAAAACAAACGCAGCGTTAAAATCAATGGCACGCGCCGTGAATAACGATCTAGTTCAAAGACTGTTTCAATTGAATGGGTGGGACGAAGTCTACCGACCGACAGTGCGAGTCGAGAACCTTCGTTTCTACGATGCTAGTGCACACGCGGCAACTCTTCGGGACCTTGCACAGGCTGGAATCATGGAAGCCGACCTGGAAGAACAAACGAAAATACTTTCGCATATTAATAGAGATTTTGGCCTTGATGCGGAATCAGAAAAATCAGAAAAACCGATTCCTTCATGGGAAACGATGCCGCTTATTCTTCCAGAACCTGGAGGCATTGACCGTTGACGTTGTCGACCTTCACCATTAACGGAAACGAATTCCACTCGTACGCAACCCTTCAGGAAGCCGATGCCTATCTCTCGCTTGACCTGAAGCGAGGCACAAACTGGGCGGGGTTCACGGACGAAGTCAAACAACAGCGCCTTGCAGCAGCAAGCCGATTTCTGGATGAATTAAACTGGAGGGGCGAAGCCGAAGACTCAACCAGATCATGGCCCCGAAGGAATATAACAACGCAAGCAGGAACCCCGATCACTGGAATACCTCAAGCCCTTGCCGATGCGACCGCAGTTCTTGCCGTCAACCTATCAACAGAAACAGAAGACGACGCCGACATAAAATCACATTCCGTTGGGGCTGTTCGTTTTGATAGATTCGATAATACTCGAACAACCGAAAAATCCGAGTACTTAAAAACAATTCGTCCCTTGATAGGGAGTTTTTTGATTCTCAAGTTAAATACCCCGACCGCCTATAACGCGGATGGAGAACCGTTTTATGAAAGCCGAAACCCTTTTGGACGCTCGGAGGGAATCGCGTGAACCTTCAGCAGATTTTTAAACAGGCTGAAGCGTATCAGTTTAATCTTGCGTGGGCCGACATTCCTGAACCGCAACGCGCTCGAATGGTGAAGGCATACAGAACAGCACTTATTCGTAAAGCTGAACGGATTCCATGGAGCGGCACCGATGGAGTGAAAGAAGGTGAAGCGTACGAACGAAAACTCAAGCGGGCGGGATGGACTAGATACAAAAGAGAATTGAAGGAAGCCGTTGACGGTGCACGAGATGGATTAGACGCTTCAAATAGAATTAAAGCGGTCCGACCAATGGACCCTAACAGTCTTTTGATTAGGAACCATTTCAATGAAATACGAAAAGCAGAACAGGCGGCACTTGCTGATTTTCTTGAAAAACAATTCGGGATTAAGCTGGATGGATGGCTGGATGATATCCCGCTTGAAAAAGCGATGCGAAAAAGAATTGCCGAGAACATAGACTTGATTGGAGGCCTGGGAAGGGAAACAAAAAACCGCTTAAGCAAAAACATATATGAGGCGTTTAAAGAAAATCCATATGACCGAAAAGCCGCAAGGGAGATTTTCGCAACGGACGAGAGGATTGCCGACAACCGACTTCGTCTTATAACCAGGGATCAGACGAGTAAAGCGATTGGTCAAATTGACCAGATTCAGCAAACAAGTGCGGGCGTGAATAAATATATCTGGCGTACAATGGATGACGAGCGTGTTCGGCCTTCACATCGTGCCTTAAGTGGACAGGTATTCTCGTGGGATTCACCCCCGCCAGAAGGACACCCGAAGCAACCAATTCAATGCAGGTGCTACGCCGAACCAGTCTGGGAAACAGAATGACCATACAAGTAAAATTGCCGCAATCTCGAAAGCTGAAAAAGTTCTTTGCCGAGGCTGGATCAGGCGGCGTGAGTTCTGTAGAGGTCGGTTTCTTTGAGGGGTCTCGCTATCAAGAAACTGGTACACCGGTCACGACAGTGGCAGCCGCAAATGAGTTCGGAACACAGCGAGGCATTTTAGAAAGACCCTTTTTCAGAAATGCCGTGAACAGTTTTGACCTTGCCGACTGGTTAGAAGTGAATGTTGATCATCGTAAACTGGTGATACAGCCGCCCGCTGCTAGAAGGCTCGGATTGACTGTAAAGGCGAAAATCCAGAACAGCATTAGGGAATTAAAAACACCCCCGAACGCCTCGGCCACTGTTGCTCGTAAAGGATCAAGCAACCCGCTAATCGATACTGGAACATTGATTAACTCAGTCACTTTTAAGATTAACCGATGACGAAAAAGCAGATCAACACTATTCTCAGCGGGCGGGCTTTTGGTCAACTCAAGGAAACCGCTACTCGTATAAGAACAGGGGAAGGCTCGTATGACCGAAACCGCCGGTATCAACCAGGCACCGAAACCCGTGAAGCCTTCGATTGTCGGTCTCAACCTCTATCGGCCAGGGCTCAAGCCGAGGTTCGTGATAACACACCAGCCGGGATTCGTTATGCTGAAATGCGCCGCTTTTGGGTGAATGACGCGGCGGGCGATTTTCTTATTCCAGGCAAGCCTTCAGGCGAAGGCGCCGACCAGATTGAGTACCGAGGAATTCGTTACCGGGTGGTGTATGTCGTGGATTTTTCGGACAAGGGGTATATTGAGGCGGTAGCCGCCAGACCGGATGAAGGATAAAAAAAGCCCCGCCGAAGCGGGGCCTCTCCTTATTTCTTTAAACACTTAACAGCGGTGGTATAAACTTGTGAGAGTTGATCAACAGTCAAAGCGGGTTGACGTTTTGCAAGGACGGTCAACAGAGCTTGAAGTGCGTAGGCTTTATATTTTTTAACCTGTTGAAGGGCAAGTAAATAATCAACAGCATCACGGACTTTAACATCGTGTTGATATTGTTTTTGATCGTGAAGGTACATTTTTAATTTCTCCTGTGTTTTTGCTTGAGGAAAATCCTCAAGCTTGTATTCTATATATAGCACGAGGTGCTCGGAATGTCAACAGAAAAATGAACATTTTTTTAAAAGCGCTTAAAACCAGCAGTCTGCTGATTGTTTCGGCGGGCGTGACTTTTGCCATCGGGTTTATGGCGTGTCATTTTCTGTTGAAGATTTTCGGCGACGCCCTGTTCGAGTTCTTCACGTGAAACCGGAAATCGCCGTCATGATGATTTTGGCTTTTGCCGCCGCCCTGGTAGCCTGCTTCAAATGATCGACCAGATCACCGCCGCCGCCATATATACCGTTGCCGAGGGTTCAGGCCTTGACCTGGACCAGGTCATAAGGGCGAACGAAAATGCCCCGGCCCCGCGCGGGTTATATTCGACCGTGCTGATTATCAGCGACGGCATTGATGGCACGGGCGTTAACTGGTATCGGGCGGGCGACTCCGCCGTTGCCGCTCACACCCGTCTGGTAGGACAGGCGACGGCGTCAGTACAATTCTACAGAACGGGCGCGCATGACGCGGCGCATGGTTTTCGGCAATGGATGGAGTCGACCGCCGGAATCGAATATATGGAAGCCCGCGGGCTGGCTTTTGATGGCTCTACCGATATCAGAAATCTGGACTTTATCGTTTCCACAGAATACGAAGAACGGGCGGGACTAGATGTGTCTGTACGGTACGCCGCCATGAGTGAGCGAACGGTCGAGACAATTCAGCAAGTGAACGCGGCCCTGGTTTCAGAACAACCAGAAGCCGCTATAACGATACGGGGGGATGAATGACCGCCGCTGAAGAAGAATTAATTGACTGGATGAACCACACCGCCGCCCGGGCGGTGCGATGGGTGGAGAGCCCCGCCGACAAGAACGACAGGCTTCAGATTGTTTCACTGTTTTCGGAATTGAACCGGGCGATAGAAAAACTTGAGGCCGCCGACGGAATTTAACGCGGCGAAATTATCCTAATAGACCAACCGGGCGCTTCGTGGTACAAGCGGTGAGATTTTCAGGAGAATACGAATGCCAGAAATTTCAGACATCGTAAGAGTGACGGCCCAAATTGCCGCCCAAGGCGTGCTGCGAAGGGAATTCGGAACAACCCTTTTTGTTTACGAATCAACGGTCGGCGATTCAACTGATGAAGCCGTGATCAGAGGGGCCCGCGCCCGGGACCTGCGGGTTAATTTCTACTCAAGCGCTAGCGCGGTGAATGACGAATATGTAGACGGGACCGAAGCCCGTGCCGCCGCCGCCATATATTTTCAACAGGTGCCTTTCCCGAAAAACTTCGCCACAGCGGCGGTCTTTCCAACAGGCGCGCCGACGTATGTTCTCGGCGTCGCCGCAAATACGGGAAGCCTTGCGACAATTATCGGTCTGGGAACCTCTCAGATCATCGTCGCTGGTCAAACTCTGGATGTAGACTTTGCGGTTACAGGCACAGGCGCGACCGGTTTTAACGCGGTCGCTACCAGATTGCAGGCACAAATTTCGGGAATAACAAATCCCGACCTTTCGGCGGTGACTGTGAATTGGTCAACAGATCACTTCGTCGTCACGGTTCCGAACGGGGCCGCAATCAATGGAATAACCGGCCCGGCGGCTACCGCTCTCGGATTCGGGGGAGATACGTATTTTGAGGGAGTCGATGACGAGTTCACCAGCGAAGGCCTGGAGAGAATTTTGGGTCTGAACAACCAGTGGTATTGGTTGACGGCGGCCCCGTCTATCTGGTCGGACCGGACGAAAGCTCTCGACATTGCAGCCTGGGCGGCCACGCAGGAAATTAGCCTTATTCTTGAAAGCGATGATCCGACTGTTCTTAACGCGAACGAAACTAGTTCAATACCGGCGGCGCTCTTTGCTCTAGAGTACGACAGGACGTCGGTGATCTGGTCAAGGACGCGCGATTATAAATCGGTGAGTTATGCTGGTCGATTCAGTTCAGTGAATTTTTCTCAGTCTAATTCTATTATCACGGGCAAGTTCCAAGACCTACCTGGAACCACGCCAGACGAAATAACCCTGACGCAAAAGCGTGAGCTGGATCGGAAGCGGCTGAATCACTACAGCCCGTACGGTGCCGACTCGATTACGGCGGAAGGTGTGACGCTCAGATCTGGGACGTTCATCGACGTGCGGTATTTCCTGGATTGGTTGATTAACGCTGTGCAGACCAACGTATATAATCTGCTTCGACAATCGCCGACACGCATTCCACAAACTAGGGACGGCATTGCGGCGATAAACAATACGATAACAAGTGTGATGGAGGAAGCGGTTAGAAATGGCGGCATCGCACCCGGTCAACTAACCGAAGCACTTCGGTCCGATGTTGCTCGAACGACAGGCGCACAGGACTTTGACGGTGCGTTGACGCTCGGCTACTTAATCCACATTGATAGCCTTGCAACGCAACCACAGAGCGACAGGGCTCAGCGTATCGCTCCGCCAGTTCGTATCTGGATTAAAGGCGCTGGTGCCATTCACTTCGTGAACATATCTATCACCTTCGAGAATTAGGAGGGCGGCATGTCTCTGGAATTATCGCTCCGAGGAGCAACAGTAATAATCGGGGGCCACACGGTCACCGGCTGGGCGGACGAATCGGATGCGTTATCCCTTCCCGCAATCGAGTCCGCCCAGATCACACGGGGTGCTGATGGCCAATTGATGGCGATGAGCACGGGAAACCAGGGCGGTGAGGTCATGGTCAAACTCCTTGCGACTTCGGTCTCCGCCAGGTACTTTTCCCAGCGGTTTACCGAACAGGTGCAAGGCGCTCGGTTTGTCTGGGAAGGTTCCATTCGCTACGCCGACAACACCGTGATCAGCTTGAGCCGAGGCGTTCTCAAAACTGCACCTTCAGGAATCACGATGGGAACCGGCGAAGTCGCAACACAGGAGTTCGTTTTCGAGTTTGAACAGATCCTGATGAACCGAGACATTGCGGACGTTTCATCTGCGCCGTCAATACCAGCGGCGTAACCAGGGAGGAGGGGAATGCAAGGCGAAATATTTGAGGAATTAAAAGCCGCTCAATCAAAAGATGATGTCAAAAACATTCTGGAGAAGTTTAATCAGTCCGAATGGGAAATCGGCGGCACCTGTTTTTATTTTCACAAAATGCCAGCCCTTAAAGGATGGGAGGTTATAGAATCAATCCGAAAAGAGTTAGGCCGCACTTCAAAAGGAATGGATGCCGACGCTGGATTCTTAACTTTAATCGCATCACTAGACACGGGGTTCGTCTCTAATTTAAGAACAGAGCTTTTTAAATTCGTTAGTTTCGTAAATAAAACTCAGACCAAAACGGCCCCGAATTCCAGACTTGCAGGAATGGAAGATATGGCTTTTGAAAATCTTCAACCAGTGACGATATATCAGGTTATGTGGAGGAGCCTGATCGTAAATTTTTCCGAGTCTTTTTCCGAGCTAACCTCAAGCTTCCAGGATACCGAGGACCTTCATTAAAAGAAACGATAAACATTCCGCCGGTGTTTGCCGGGCTTTTAACAGAAGGCGTAACAACTATGACCGAATTGAAAACGACGATTAGTTACGACGAGGCCCTTGACCTGAATGAAGCCCTTGCCGTGAAGGCCGCAAACGAAAAGCGGATATCCGATTGGTCCAGGGCTGAAGCGAAGAAGAAAAAATGATTACGCTAGCGCACGCCGATCCTGAAGGAACGATCACTGGAGGCGGAGATCTGGAGCTGAATGCGAGCGGCAATATCGAGACTGTTTCTGATCTGGAGTCAGCCAGGCAAAGAGTTGTTCAACACCTTCGCTGGTGGCGAAACGAGTGGTTCCTGAATTTCCCCGAAGGCGTTCCGTACAGGTCTGAGGTTTTGACCCGGCCAATATCGACCGCCCTTGCTTCAGCGATAATCGCCGATGAAATTCGCAAAGTTCCGGATGTGTTAGACGTCAAAAATATTGAGGCGTCGATTAATCCCCAGACCAGAACAATGGATTGGCGGGCGAATATCAGTACGCGCTTCGGTGAGACTTTTGTGGAAGTCGGCATATGAGAATCGACAGAACCGGAATAACCCCGACAGATTTGGCGGGTTATGTAGAGCAAGAGCGGCAACTGTTTCGGACTGTGTTCGGGGATTCTGTTGCGCTTCAAGACGAAACACCTCAAGGACAAATTATTGGTATTGACGCCCTTGGTCGGGCGCAAGCCGATGAAGTCGCTGTGTCGATTGCTAACGGCATGAGCCTTGGAACCGCAAGCGGATTTCAGCTCGACAATTGGTCGACGCTTCTGTCCATTCCACGCCGCGCCGGTTCCAGGTCAACGGTAGAAGTTCAGCTATCTGGAACACCGGGAACGACCATACCAGCGGGCACGCAAGCCCGGTCACTGAACAACGCTCAAGTTGTTTTTGAGACTACCGAAGATATTCTGATTCCCGATGCTGAAAATGTCACAAGTGCAACCGCTGTCGTTACTTTTGAGGCGGGAGACCCAGCCCCAGACGCACAATTGAGAATCGGCGACACGCCAGCCTATGTGTTTACGGATACCGACCCGGTGCCCGCAACACCCGCTAACAGGGTTTTAATAGGCGGTGACCCGGCTGAACGAATGGCGGAAGCGATTAACGGGGCGGCCGCCGCATATATTTCTTCTTCAACAACGGCTAACGCGCTGGTTACTGCGGCGTACGATTCTTCCAGTCCTAGAAGGATGGTTTTGACGGCGCGGGTTCCAGGAACGCAAGGCAATTTAATTCAACTCACGAGCAACCACCCGGGTATTATTTTGGACACGCTCAGCCTTGTCGGCGGCGACGATGGTCAAGGCCTGACAACGACAATTATGCAGGCGACCGAAGATGGGCCGATTGTTCTTGAACCCGGTGCGTTAGTAGAAATTGTGAACCCGATTACTGGATGGGGTGCTGTATCAAACAGAACAGCCGCAACCCTTGGTCGTCTTCCTGAAACCGACGCCGAA
>CAWUFA030000006.1:0-10983 GCA_963921275.4 uncultured Hormoscilla sp.
TATCGCCTACGACCATACCACGTTGAACGCACCCCATCTCGTCCGATCTGGGAAGTTAAGCAACGTCGGGCTCGGTTAGTACTTGGATGGGTGACCGCCTGGGAATACCGAGTGTTGTAGGCTTTTGCTTGAATGTTTTTTTTTTCAAAACAAGCGCGCCAACTTGTGACGAAAGTTGCGTTTTGGCACTCGAAATCAAACCGCAAGCAGAAGAGCGTTCAAAGGCAATAAAGCGGCTGCTCGACGATTGTTGGGCATTCTATTTGAATAAGGTAAGTTGAGCGCTATGAAGTGCTGTTTTTTTCAAAAATAAAGGACGAGCTGCGAGAACCTATCTCAAAAGCTCCTTAAAGATATATATCTAGAATATCAACGTGTGGTGATGGTGCGTGCGTGCACGCATTGTTTAACCCTTTGAGGATCATAATATTCTAATTTATAAAATTTGAGACAATTCCTTTATTGTTTGGAAACAACAAAGTTACAATGAATTTCAGAAAAATGGTTATTACGTCATAATGATATAAGATGTAACAATCATGTAACATATGTGTTACATTATCCCTCAAAGGGTTAAGAAAGAGAGGGGGAACGGCGGTGTTGATTCGTACTTGGAAATCGCTTCTCGGCTCTCAAGAGCTAAGATCAAGTGTAGTATCTGTTCTTCTCAGTTTAATACCTGGGACGGCCAGCATCGCTGGGCCCTTGTATTAATCGTATGTTTGAACAGAGGGTGACGATTGAAAGCTTGCTTTGTCGCACCCACGGGTTGTCCCGGTATTGCAGTACCTCCGGGCTCGGCCCACACCCGCCACTGGCGGGTTTGCTTGTTGTTTCATTTCAATCTCGATTGATTCAATAGTGATTTTCTTGCATCTTTTCTTTTGCATTTCAAAACGACGACGATTGCTTGCTGGTCGTCATTCTAGAGCCAGCCTTCAAATTTCAAAAGCGCTCGAGCGAGGGCCTTCAGGAAAATCATGCTCTCCCCTTACCAAGCGCTCGAGCAAGCCAGCAAGCAAAAGTAACCACAGGTGTGCCACTGAAGCGCTTCAATCAGGCTCGTGGCAAGCGCGCAAAAACTCATACTTACCTGACGAGGGTCTTCACCGTGATCACGTAGGCGGTGGGCCCAGGGCGAGGCCCGACCATTGCACTTCGGCCGGGTTGACCCCCGCGATTATCTCAAATGTGGATAACTCGGTCGTAGAATTTCTGTTGGTGGGGACTGCGTTCGCGCTATCCCTTAATTGTCGTCGCTTTTAATCGCTGCCCACACTTTGCCAGCCAGCTTATCAGTTCGTTTCGAGTCGATTTTGCAAAAGAACTAGCTCATAGGCAAGCTGCTTCGCTTAAAAAGCTCGTTTTCGCAAAACGCTATCGCCTACGACCATACCACGTTGAACGCACCCCATCTCGTCCGATCTGGGAAGTTAAGCAACGTCGGGCTCGGTTAGTACTTGGATGGGTGACCGCCTGGGAATACCGAGTGTTGTAGGCTTTTGCTTGAATGTTTTTTTTTTCAAAACAAGCGCGCCAACTTGTGACGAAAGTTGCGTTTTGGCACTCGAAATCAAACCGCAAGCAGAAGAGCGTTCAAAGGCAATAAAGCGGCTGCTCGACGATTGTTGGGCATTCTATTTGAATAAGGTAAGTTGAGCGCTATGAAGTGCTGTTTTTTTCAAAAATAAAGGACGAGCTGCGAGAACCTATCTCAAAAGCTCCTTAAAGATATATATCTAGAATATCAACGTGTGGTGATGGTGCGTGCGTGCACGCATTGTTTAACCCTTTGAGGATCATAATATTCTAATTTATAAAATTTGAGACAATTCCTTTATTGTTTGGAAACAACAAAGTTACAATGAATTTCAGAAAAATGGTTATTACGTCATAATGATATAAGATGTAACAATCATGTAACATATGTGTTACATTATCCCTCAAAGGGTTAAGAAAGAGAGGGGGAACGGCGGTGTTGATTCGTACTTGGAAATCGCTTCTCGGCTCTCAAGAGCTAAGATCAAGTGTAGTATCTGTTCTTCTCAGTTTAATACCTGGGACGGCCAGCATCGCTGGGCCCTTGTATTAATCGTATGTTTGAACAGAGGGTGACGATTGAAAGCTTGCTTTGTCGCACCCACGGGTTGTCCCGGTATTGCAGTACCTCCGGGCTCGGCCCACACCCGCCACTGGCGGGTTTGCTTGTTGTTTCATTTCAATCTCGATTGATTCAATAGTGATTTTCTTGCATCTTTTCTTTTGCATTTCAAAACGACGACGATTGCTTGCTGGTCGTCATTCTAGAGCCAGCCTTCAAATTTCAAAAGCGCTCGAGCGAGGGCCTTCAGGAAAATCATGCTCTCCCCTTACCAAGCGCTCGAGCAAGCCAGCAAGCAAAAGTAACCACAGGTGTGCCACTGAAGCGCTTCAATCAGGCTCGTGGCAAGCGCGCAAAAACTCATACTTACCTGACGAGGGTCTTCACCGTGATCACGTAGGCGGTGGGCCCAGGGCGAGGCCCGACCATTGCACTTCGGCCGGGTTGACCCCCGCGATTATCTCAAATGTGGATAACTCGGTCGTAGAATTTCTGTTGGTGGGGACTGCGTTCGCGCTATCCCTTAATTGTCGTCGCTTTTAATCGCTGCCCACACTTTGCCAGCCAGCTTATCAGTTCGTTTCGAGTCGATTTTGCAAAAGAACTAGCTCATAGGCAAGCTGCTTCGCTTAAAAAGCTCGTTTTCGCAAAACGCTATCGCCTACGACCATACCACGTTGAACGCACCCCATCTCGTCCGATCTGGGAAGTTAAGCAACGTCGGGCTCGGTTAGTACTTGGATGGGTGACCGCCTGGGAATACCGAGTGTTGTAGGCTTTTGCTTGAATGTTTTTTTTTTCAAAACAAGCGCGCCAACTTGTGACGAAAGTTGCGTTTTGGCACTCGAAATCAAACCGCAAGCAGAAGAGCGTTCAAAGGCAATAAAGCGGCTGCTCGACGATTGTTGGGCATTCTATTTGAATAAGGTAAGTTGAGCGCTATGAAGTGCTGTTTTTTTCAAAAATAAAGGACGAGCTGCGAGAACCTATCTCAAAAGCTCCTTAAAGATATATATCTAGAATATCAACGTGTGGTGATGGTGCGTGCGTGCACGCATTGTTTAACCCTTTGAGGATCATAATATTCTAATTTATAAAATTTGAGACAATTCCTTTATTGTTTGGAAACAACAAAGTTACAATGAATTTCAGAAAAATGGTTATTACGTCATAATGATATAAGATGTAACAATCATGTAACATATGTGTTACATTATCCCTCAAAGGGTTAAGAAAGAGAGGGGGAACGGCGGTGTTGATTCGTACTTGGAAATCGCTTCTCGGCTCTCAAGAGCTAAGATCAAGTGTAGTATCTGTTCTTCTCAGTTTAATACCTGGGACGGCCAGCATCGCTGGGCCCTTGTATTAATCGTATGTTTGAACAGAGGGTGACGATTGAAAGCTTGCTTTGTCGCACCCACGGGTTGTCCCGGTATTGCAGTACCTCCGGGCTCGGCCCACACCCGCCACTGGCGGGTTTGCTTGTTGTTTCATTTCAATCTCGATTGATTCAATAGTGATTTTCTTGCATCTTTTCTTTTGCATTTCAAAACGACGACGATTGCTTGCTGGTCGTCATTCTAGAGCCAGCCTTCAAATTTCAAAAGCGCTCGAGCGAGGGCCTTCAGGAAAATCATGCTCTCCCCTTACCAAGCGCTCGAGCAAGCCAGCAAGCAAAAGTAACCACAGGTGTGCCACTGAAGCGCTTCAATCAGGCTCGTGGCAAGCGCGCAAAAACTCATACTTACCTGACGAGGGTCTTCACCGTGATCACGTAGGCGGTGGGCCCAGGGCGAGGCCCGACCATTGCACTTCGGCCGGGTTGACCCCCGCGATTATCTCAAATGTGGATAACTCGGTCGTAGAATTTCTGTTGGTGGGGACTGCGTTCGCGCTATCCCTTAATTGTCGTCGCTTTTAATCGCTGCCCACACTTTGCCAGCCAGCTTATCAGTTCGTTTCGAGTCGATTTTGCAAAAGAACTAGCTCATAGGCAAGCTGCTTCGCTTAAAAAGCTCGTTTTCGCAAAACGCTATCGCCTACGACCATACCACGTTGAACGCACCCCATCTCGTCCGATCTGGGAAGTTAAGCAACGTCGGGCTCGGTTAGTACTTGGATGGGTGACCGCCTGGGAATACCGAGTGTTGTAGGCTTTTGCTTGAATGTTTTTTTTTTCAAAACAAGCGCGCCAACTTGTGACGAAAGTTGCGTTTTGGCACTCGAAATCAAACCGCAAGCAGAAGAGCGTTCAAAGGCAATAAAGCGGCTGCTCGACGATTGTTGGGCATTCTATTTGAATAAGGTAAGTTGAGCGCTATGAAGTGCTGTTTTTTTCAAAAATAAAGGACGAGCTGCGAGAACCTATCTCAAAAGCTCCTTAAAGATATATATCTAGAATATCAACGTGTGGTGATGGTGCGTGCGTGCACGCATTGTTTAACCCTTTGAGGATCATAATATTCTAATTTATAAAATTTGAGACAATTCCTTTATTGTTTGGAAACAACAAAGTTACAATGAATTTCAGAAAAATGGTTATTACGTCATAATGATATAAGATGTAACAATCATGTAACATATGTGTTACATTATCCCTCAAAGGGTTAAGAAAGAGAGGGGGAACGGCGGTGTTGATTCGTACTTGGAAATCGCTTCTCGGCTCTCAAGAGCTAAGATCAAGTGTAGTATCTGTTCTTCTCAGTTTAATACCTGGGACGGCCAGCATCGCTGGGCCCTTGTATTAATCGTATGTTTGAACAGAGGGTGACGATTGAAAGCTTGCTTTGTCGCACCCACGGGTTGTCCCGGTATTGCAGTACCTCCGGGCTCGGCCCACACCCGCCACTGGCGGGTTTGCTTGTTGTTTCATTTCAATCTCGATTGATTCAATAGTGATTTTCTTGCATCTTTTCTTTTGCATTTCAAAACGACGACGATTGCTTGCTGGTCGTCATTCTAGAGCCAGCCTTCAAATTTCAAAAGCGCTCGAGCGAGGGCCTTCAGGAAAATCATGCTCTCCCCTTACCAAGCGCTCGAGCAAGCCAGCAAGCAAAAGTAACCACAGGTGTGCCACTGAAGCGCTTCAATCAGGCTCGTGGCAAGCGCGCAAAAACTCATACTTACCTGACGAGGGTCTTCACCGTGATCACGTAGGCGGTGGGCCCAGGGCGAGGCCCGACCATTGCACTTCGGCCGGGTTGACCCCCGCGATTATCTCAAATGTGGATAACTCGGTCGTAGAATTTCTGTTGGTGGGGACTGCGTTCGCGCTATCCCTTAATTGTCGTCGCTTTTAATCGCTGCCCACACTTTGCCAGCCAGCTTATCAGTTCGTTTCGAGTCGATTTTGCAAAAGAACTAGCTCATAGGCAAGCTGCTTCGCTTAAAAAGCTCGTTTTCGCAAAACGCTATCGCCTACGACCATACCACGTTGAACGCACCCCATCTCGTCCGATCTGGGAAGTTAAGCAACGTCGGGCTCGGTTAGTACTTGGATGGGTGACCGCCTGGGAATACCGAGTGTTGTAGGCTTTTGCTTGAATGTTTTTTTTTTCAAAACAAGCGCGCCAACTTGTGACGAAAGTTGCGTTTTGGCACTCGAAATCAAACCGCAAGCAGAAGAGCGTTCAAAGGCAATAAAGCGGCTGCTCGACGATTGTTGGGCATTCTATTTGAATAAGGTAAGTTGAGCGCTATGAAGTGCTGTTTTTTTCAAAAATAAAGGACGAGCTGCGAGAACCTATCTCAAAAGCTCCTTAAAGATATATATCTAGAATATCAACGTGTGGTGATGGTGCGTGCGTGCACGCATTGTTTAACCCTTTGAGGATCATAATATTCTAATTTATAAAATTTGAGACAATTCCTTTATTGTTTGGAAACAACAAAGTTACAATGAATTTCAGAAAAATGGTTATTACGTCATAATGATATAAGATGTAACAATCATGTAACATATGTGTTACATTATCCCTCAAAGGGTTAAGAAAGAGAGGGGGAACGGCGGTGTTGATTCGTACTTGGAAATCGCTTCTCGGCTCTCAAGAGCTAAGATCAAGTGTAGTATCTGTTCTTCTCAGTTTAATACCTGGGACGGCCAGCATCGCTGGGCCCTTGTATTAATCGTATGTTTGAACAGAGGGTGACGATTGAAAGCTTGCTTTGTCGCACCCACGGGTTGTCCCGGTATTGCAGTACCTCCGGGCTCGGCCCACACCCGCCACTGGCGGGTTTGCTTGTTGTTTCATTTCAATCTCGATTGATTCAATAGTGATTTTCTTGCATCTTTTCTTTTGCATTTCAAAACGACGACGATTGCTTGCTGGTCGTCATTCTAGAGCCAGCCTTCAAATTTCAAAAGCGCTCGAGCGAGGGCCTTCAGGAAAATCATGCTCTCCCCTTACCAAGCGCTCGAGCAAGCCAGCAAGCAAAAGTAACCACAGGTGTGCCACTGAAGCGCTTCAATCAGGCTCGTGGCAAGCGCGCAAAAACTCATACTTACCTGACGAGGGTCTTCACCGTGATCACGTAGGCGGTGGGCCCAGGGCGAGGCCCGACCATTGCACTTCGGCCGGGTTGACCCCCGCGATTATCTCAAATGTGGATAACTCGGTCGTAGAATTTCTGTTGGTGGGGACTGCGTTCGCGCTATCCCTTAATTGTCGTCGCTTTTAATCGCTGCCCACACTTTGCCAGCCAGCTTATCAGTTCGTTTCGAGTCGATTTTGCAAAAGAACTAGCTCATAGGCAAGCTGCTTCGCTTAAAAAGCTCGTTTTCGCAAAACGCTATCGCCTACGACCATACCACGTTGAACGCACCCCATCTCGTCCGATCTGGGAAGTTAAGCAACGTCGGGCTCGGTTAGTACTTGGATGGGTGACCGCCTGGGAATACCGAGTGTTGTAGGCTTTTGCTTGAATGTTTTTTTTTTCAAAACAAGCGCGCCAACTTGTGACGAAAGTTGCGTTTTGGCACTCGAAATCAAACCGCAAGCAGAAGAGCGTTCAAAGGCAATAAAGCGGCTGCTCGACGATTGTTGGGCATTCTATTTGAATAAGGTAAGTTGAGCGCTATGAAGTGCTGTTTTTTTCAAAAATAAAGGACGAGCTGCGAGAACCTATCTCAAAAGCTCCTTAAAGATATATATCTAGAATATCAACGTGTGGTGATGGTGCGTGCGTGCACGCATTGTTTAACCCTTTGAGGATCATAATATTCTAATTTATAAAATTTGAGACAATTCCTTTATTGTTTGGAAACAACAAAGTTACAATGAATTTCAGAAAAATGGTTATTACGTCATAATGATATAAGATGTAACAATCATGTAACATATGTGTTACATTATCCCTCAAAGGGTTAAGAAAGAGAGGGGGAACGGCGGTGTTGATTCGTACTTGGAAATCGCTTCTCGGCTCTCAAGAGCTAAGATCAAGTGTAGTATCTGTTCTTCTCAGTTTAATACCTGGGACGGCCAGCATCGCTGGGCCCTTGTATTAATCGTATGTTTGAACAGAGGGTGACGATTGAAAGCTTGCTTTGTCGCACCCACGGGTTGTCCCGGTATTGCAGTACCTCCGGGCTCGGCCCACACCCGCCACTGGCGGGTTTGCTTGTTGTTTCATTTCAATCTCGATTGATTCAATAGTGATTTTCTTGCATCTTTTCTTTTGCATTTCAAAACGACGACGATTGCTTGCTGGTCGTCATTCTAGAGCCAGCCTTCAAATTTCAAAAGCGCTCGAGCGAGGGCCTTCAGGAAAATCATGCTCTCCCCTTACCAAGCGCTCGAGCAAGCCAGCAAGCAAAAGTAACCACAGGTGTGCCACTGAAGCGCTTCAATCAGGCTCGTGGCAAGCGCGCAAAAACTCATACTTACCTGACGAGGGTCTTCACCGTGATCACGTAGGCGGTGGGCCCAGGGCGAGGCCCGACCATTGCACTTCGGCCGGGTTGACCCCCGCGATTATCTCAAATGTGGATAACTCGGTCGTAGAATTTCTGTTGGTGGGGACTGCGTTCGCGCTATCCCTTAATTGTCGTCGCTTTTAATCGCTGCCCACACTTTGCCAGCCAGCTTATCAGTTCGTTTCGAGTCGATTTTGCAAAAGAACTAGCTCATAGGCAAGCTGCTTCGCTTAAAAAGCTCGTTTTCGCAAAACGCTATCGCCTACGACCATACCACGTTGAACGCACCCCATCTCGTCCGATCTGGGAAGTTAAGCAACGTCGGGCTCGGTTAGTACTTGGATGGGTGACCGCCTGGGAATACCGAGTGTTGTAGGCTTTTGCTTGAATGTTTTTTTTTTCAAAACAAGCGCGCCAACTTGTGACGAAAGTTGCGTTTTGGCACTCGAAATCAAACCGCAAGCAGAAGAGCGTTCAAAGGCAATAAAGCGGCTGCTCGACGATTGTTGGGCATTCTATTTGAATAAGGTAAGTTGAGCGCTATGAAGTGCTGTTTTTTTCAAAAATAAAGGACGAGCTGCGAGAACCTATCTCAAAAGCTCCTTAAAGATATATATCTAGAATATCAACGTGTGGTGATGGTGCGTGCGTGCACGCATTGTTTAACCCTTTGAGGATCATAATATTCTAATTTATAAAATTTGAGACAATTCCTTTATTGTTTGGAAACAACAAAGTTACAATGAATTTCAGAAAAATGGTTATTACGTCATAATGATATAAGATGTAACAATCATGTAACATATGTGTTACATTATCCCTCAAAGGGTTAAGAAAGAGAGGGGGAACGGCGGTGTTGATTCGTACTTGGAAATCGCTTCTCGGCTCTCAAGAGCTAAGATCAAGTGTAGTATCTGTTCTTCTCAGTTTAATACCTGGGACGGCCAGCATCGCTGGGCCCTTGTATTAATCGTATGTTTGAACAGAGGGTGACGATTGAAAGCTTGCTTTGTCGCACCCACGGGTTGTCCCGGTATTGCAGTACCTCCGGGCTCGGCCCACACCCGCCACTGGCGGGTTTGCTTGTTGTTTCATTTCAATCTCGATTGATTCAATAGTGATTTTCTTGCATCTTTTCTTTTGCATTTCAAAACGACGACGATTGCTTGCTGGTCGTCATTCTAGAGCCAGCCTTCAAATTTCAAAAGCGCTCGAGCGAGGGCCTTCAGGAAAATCATGCTCTCCCCTTACCAAGCGCTCGAGCAAGCCAGCAAGCAAAAGTAACCACAGGTGTGCCACTGAAGCGCTTCAATCAGGCTCGTGGCAAGCGCGCAAAAACTCATACTTACCTGACGAGGGTCTTCACCGTGATCACGTAGGCGGTGGGCCCAGGGCGAGGCCCGACCATTGCACTTCGGCCGGGTTGACCCCCGCGATTATCTCAAATGTGGATAACTCGGTCGTAGAATTTCTGTTGGTGGGGACTGCGTTCGCGCTATCCCTTAATTGTCGTCGCTTTTAATCGCTGCCCACACTTTGCCAGCCAGCTTATCAGTTCGTTTCGAGTCGATTTTGCAAAAGAACTAGCTCATAGGCAAGCTGCTTCGCTTAAAAAGCTCGTTTTCGCAAAACGCTATCGCCTACGACCATACCACGTTGAACGCACCCCATCTCGTCCGATCTGGGAAGTTAAGCAACGTCGGGCTCGGTTAGTACTTGGATGGGTGACCGCCTGGGAATACCGAGTGTTGTAGGCTTTTGCTTGAATGTTTTTTTTTTCAAAACAAGCGCGCCAACTTGTGACGAAAGTTGCGTTTTGGCACTCGAAATCAAACCGCAAGCAGAAGAGCGTTCAAAGGCAATAAAGCGGCTGCTCGACGATTGTTGGGCATTCTATTTGAATAAGGTAAGTTGAGCGCTATGAAGTGCTGTTTTTTTCAAAAATAAAGGACGAGCTGCGAGAACCTATCTCAAAAGCTCCTTAAAGATATATATCTAGAATATCAACGTGTGGTGATGGTGCGTGCGTGCACGCATTGTTTAACCCTTTGAGGATCATAATATTCTAATTTATAAAATTTGAGACAATTCCTTTATTGTTTGGAAACAACAAAGTTACAATGAATTTCAGAAAAATGGTTATTACGTCATAATGATATAAGATGTAACAATCATGTAACATATGTGTTACATTATCCCTCAAAGGGTTAAGAAAGAGAGGGGGAACGGCGGTGTTGATTCGTACTTGGAAATCGCTTCTCGGCTCTCAAGAGCTAAGATCAAGTGTAGTATCTGTTCTTCTCAGTTTAATACCTGGGACGGCCAGCATCGCTGGGCCCTTGTATTAATCGTATGTTTGAACAGAGGGTGACGATTGAAAGCTTGCTTTGTCGCACCCACGGGTTGTCCCGGTATTGCAGTACCTCCGGGCTCGGCCCACACCCGCCACTGGCGGGTTTGCTTGTTGTTTCATTTCAATCTCGATTGATTCAATAGTGATTTTCTTGCATCTTTTCTTTTGCATTTCAAAACGACGACGATTGCTTGCTGGTCGTCATTCTAGAGCCAGCCTTCAAATTTCAAAAGCGCTCGAGCGAGGGCCTTCAGGAAAATCATGCTCTCCCCTTACCAAGCGCTCGAGCAAGCCAGCAAGCAAAAGTAACCACAGGTGTGCCACTGAAGCGCTTCAATCAGGCTCGTGGCAAGCGCGCAAAAACTCATACTTACCTGACGAGGGTCTTCACCGTGATCACGTAGGCGGTGGGCCCAGGGCGAGGCCCGACCATTGCACTTCGGCCGGGTTGACCCCCGCGATTATCTCAAATGTGGATAACTCGGTCGTAGAATTTCTGTTGGTGGGGACTGCGTTCGCGCTATCCCTTAATTGTCGTCGCTTTTAATCGCTGCCCACACTTTGCCAGCCAGCTTATCAGTTCGTTTCGAGTCGATTTTGCAAAAGAACTAGCTCATA